>CAIUDK010000298.1 GCA_903897875.1 uncultured Hyphomicrobiales bacterium | reverse complement strand
TGAAGAGCTTGCACGTGAGGGCATTGAGGTTGAAGTGATCGATCTGCGCACATTGCGTCCGATGGATACAGAAACCATCATGCGTTCCGTGATGAAGACCGGCCGTTGCGTGACAGTTGAAGAAGGCTGGCCACAAAATGGTATTGGCGCTGAAGTCGGTATGCGCATCATGGAAAACGCATTTGATTATCTCGATGCGCCTGTGGTTCGTGTCACTGGCAAAGATGTGCCGATGCCTTATGCAGCCAATCTTGAAAAGCTCGCACTGCCAAATGTTGGCGATGTGATCGCAGCCGTAAAATCCGTTCTGTATCGGTGATCCATGACGCAATTGCATGAATTGACACCACCACCGGACGCAGAACAACAGGGCGGGCATGAAGTGCTGCGCGCCTTTGTTGTTGAGGGCGCTTTGAGCATCAGCCTGCAGCGTGCATTTGACGAGCCGGGAACCTGGGGTTTCCTGCTCGCCGACATCGCGCGCCATGTGTCTGATGTTTACGCTAAGGAGACGGGCAAAACCGCCTCTGAAGTTTTGCAGGATATTAGTCGCCAGTTCGCCATTCGTGCGGACGTTGGCGAAACTGACGCAATCAACTGAGGCTTCCCCATGCCGATCAACATTCTGATGCCAGCTTTGTCGCCAACAATGGAAAAGGGAAACCTTGCTCGTTGGCTTAAGAAAGAAGGCGATAAGGTTAAGTCCGGCGACATTCTCGCTGAGATCGAAACCGATAAAGCGACGATGGAAGTCGAAGCCATTGACGAAGGCGTGCTGGCAAAGATCATTGTGCCCGATGGCACAAATGATGTTGCCGTCAATCAGTTGATTGGCATCATTGCCCTAGAAGGTGAGGATGCGTCGGCTGCTGCAAGCGCTTCTGCCGCACCTGCGCCTGCAAAGGCGGCTGCACCTGTGTCTGCTGCGCCAACGGCATCAGCCAGCGTACCTGCTGCTGCGCCTATTCAAGCGTCTGCACCTGCGGGCGCAATGAATGGCGCACGCGTGTTTGCTTCGCCACTCGCGCGTCGCATGGCTAAGGATGCCAATCTCGATTTGTCGCGCGTGACAGGCACTGGCCCACACGGCCGTGTTGTTGAGCGCGATGTGAAGGCGGCTTTGGCTGGTGGCTTGCCAGCAGCAGCGCGCGCACCTGTGTCTGTCCCATCGGCTGGTCCGGTTGTGGGCATGTCGGATGAGGTTGTTCGTAAGTTCTTTGAGCCCGGCAGCTTTACTGAAACGCCGCATGACTCGATGCGCAAAACCATTGCGCGTCGTTTGGTGGAAGCCAAGCAGACCATTCCGCATTTCTATCTGACGGTGGATTGCGAACTCGACACCTTGCTAGCTGCACGTGAGCAGATCAACGCCTCCGCACCGAAGGTGGATGGCAAGCCTGCTTATAAATTGTCGGTGAATGATTTCGTCCTCAAGGCTTGGGCGATGTCACTGGCGCGCGTGTCGGATGCCAATGTGACTTGGACTGAAGGCGCGATGCTCAAGCACAAGCATGTGGATCTGGGCGTTGCTGTCTCGATCCCCGGTGGTTTGATCACGCCTGTGATCCGCAAGGCCGAGACGAAGACTCTTTCGACCATTTCATCCGAGATGAAGGACTATGCCGCGCGCGCGAAGGCTCGCAAGTTGAAGCCCGATGAATATCAGGGTGGATCATCGGCTGTGTCGAACCTCGGCATGTTTGGAATCAAGAACTTCCAAGCGGTTATCAATCCTCCACATGCAACAATCCTTGCAGTGGGTGCGGGCGAGCAGCGTGTTGTCGTCAAGAATGGCGTGCCGTCTGTGGCCACGATCATGAGCGTCACGCTCTCGACCGATCACCGCGCCGTGGACGGGGCTTTGGGCGCTGAAGTCATTAGCGCCTTTAAGTCCTTGATTGAAAACCCAATTGGCATGTTGGTCTAGCCGCCAATATTGACCTCCATCAAAGTAATTGAAGCGCGGGGCGTTAGTCTTCGAGACATCCAACCAAATAATGGAGAGTCTCGATGTCCCACACCCCGCACGAACTTCACGAGGAATTCCCTGATTTGGGGGCCAAGATCAGCGCTTTGAAGGTTTCAGACGCGCATTTTGCCCGCATGGCTGAGGAATATCACGTGTTGAACCGATCCATTCATCGCGTCGAGACACGCGTTGAGGCGATGGAAGATTTAGCTATCGAAGCCCTGCGCAAGCAGCGTTTGATGTTGAAAGACAAACTGTTCACGATGCTTACCGCATAGCCCCTAGGGGCCGGTAGGTGAGGAGATAGAAGCATGTCCGCTTACGACGTTCTCATTATCGGCTCCGGCCCCGGCGGTTATGTCACCGCCATTCGCGCAGCTCAGCTCGGTTTCAAAACCGCTATTGTTGAGCGCGAGCATCTTGGCGGCATTTGCTTGAACTGGGGTTGTATCCCCACCAAGGCATTGCTGCGCTCGGCAGAGATTTATCACTACGCGCAGCACCCCGAAGCCTATGGTCTGAAGATTGAAGGCAAAGTGACCTTTGATCCAGCCGCAGTGGTCAAGCGCTCACGCGGCGTGTCGCAGCAGCTCAATGGTGGCGTTGGCTATCTTCTCAAGAAGAACAAGGTTGATGTGATCTGGGGCGAGGCTGTCATCGACAAGGCCGGGCAGGTCACTGTTGCCCCCACCAAGAAGCCAGCTGTGCAGCCGCAAAACCCAGTGCCAAAGGGCACGTTGGGCGCTGGCACATACACAGCCAAACACATTATCATCTCGACAGGTGCGCGCCCACGCGTGCTGCCCGGCATTGAGCCAGACGGCAAGCTCATCTGGACTTATTTCGAAGCCATGGTGCCGCCGATCTTCCCAAAATCCATGATCGTGATGGGCTCTGGTGCTATCGGCATTGAGTTTGCGAGCTTCTTTGCAACCATGGGCGCTGACGTGACTGTGGTGGAAGTTCTGCCGCAAATTATGCCTGTTGAAGATGCTGAAATTGCTGGCATTGCGCGCAAGCGTTTTGAAAAATCTGGCATTAAAATTCTCACCTCCACAAAAGTTGTGAAGGTGGAGAAGGGCGCAGACGACGTCACTTGCACACTTGAAGACGACAAGGGCAATAAGACAACATTGAAGGCAGATCGTATGATCTCGGCTGTGGGTGTTGTTGGCAATATTGAAAATCTCGGTCTCGAAAAGCTAGGCATCAAAACGGATCGTGGCTGCATTGTCACCGACGGTTTGGGGCGCACCAATGTGCCCGGCGTTTACGCGATTGGCGACGTTGCTGGTCCACCTATGCTCGCGCATAAAGCGGAACACGAAGGCGTGATTTGCGTTGAGAATATCAAGGGTCTTCCTGTCCACGCGATGGATAAGCTGAAGATTCCGGGCTGCACGTATTGCAACCCGCAGGTTGCATCAGTTGGCCTCACAGAAGCAAAAGCCAAAGAGGCTGGCTATCAACTGAAGGTTGGGCGTTTTCCGTTTATGGGCAACGGTAAGGCCATCGCACTTGGCGAACCAGATGGTTTGATCAAAGTCATCTTCGACGCCAAAACTGGCAAGTTGTTGGGCGCTCACATGGTCGGCGCTGAAGTCACAGAATTGATACAAGGTTATGTGATCGCCATGACACTTGAGACGACCGAAGAAGATTTAATGCATACGGTCTTCCCACATCCGACTTTGTCGGAGATGATGCACGAGAGCGTGCTCGACGCATACGGTCGGGTGATTCACACCTAATCATCTTTAGGCGTTGCCTTGGTATACAGAGGGCTAAACGAAATTTTCTCGGAGACTTCTCCATTGCTCGGCAATGCAGAAAGTCTCCGTGCGCTTATGCATGCGCTCCCAGTGCCCGTCATGGTGCACGAATTTGATGGGGCGATGCTGTATGTGAATCCGGCTTTTACGGAACAGACTGGCTTCACGCGCGCAGACGTGCCCACTTTGCACGATTGGCTCATGAAAGGGCGCGAACTGTCGCCCGCCGCGGCCATCAAGCGCGCCGACGAAATCCGCGCCAGCTATTTGGAAAGCCCCCATCAGATCAGCCAAATCATGGCACCCATTCGAACGAAGTCGGGTGAGCGTCTCTATTGGAATTTCAAAGCAACGTGGTTCCATGACGGGACGTTGGGCCGCGAGGTGATTGTTTTTACGGGACAGGATGTGACCAGTCTCAAACTTGCCAGTGACGCGCTTGAAAAAACTAAGGAACAAGCGCTGGCGCAGGTGGCGGAGATTGAGAATTTTTATCGCGCTGCGCCGTTTAGTCTTTTGATGGTGGACCCATCGCTCAATGTTTTGCGCATCAATGATGCCTTTGCAGATTTGCTGGGGCAGCCCGGTGCGGCGTTTCTGCACAGAAGCATTTTCGATCTCGTTCCAGCACTTCGCGCGCAGCTTGAGCCGATGTTGAAAGAGGTGTTGGAGACTGGCCACGCGGTGAGCAATCTGGATGTTGTGATTGAGCCAACGGCGACGCCGGGATTGAAACGTGAGCTGATTGCGCAGGTCTATCCTGTCCATAATAGCAGCGGGGATATTGTTGCCATTGGCCTGATTGGCCGCGAGGTAACACAACGGCGCGTCAATGCGCAGCGCATGACGAAACTCAATCGTGAACTGATGGAGACTGTGCAGCGCTTTGATGTGGCATTGCGTGGCTCATCGGTGCGGGTGTGGAGTCAGGATCGTGAGCGGCGCTATGTTTGGATCAGCCATCCGTTGCCGGGCTCAAAAGACTCGTTGGGCGTTGGATTGACTGACGAGGATGTTTTGCCAGCGTCTCTGAGCGGGGTGACTGCTCAGCTGAAAGATGAGGCGATGGCGAGCGGTGAGCCGCGTCAGCAACGTGTGATGGGGGAGATGAACGGTCGGCGCATTTGTCTGGATGTGCGCATTGAGCCCATCAAGGATGAGGCGGGCGAGGTGACGGGGCTCGTGGGTGCCAGCGTCGATATGACAGAACAGGTCGCACGTGAAGATCATGTGGTGTCGCTGCTGCAAGAGCTGGCGCATCGCTCCAAGAATTTGCTGGCAGTCATTCAAGCCATGGCGCGTTTGTCGTTCAAACAGAACGGCGATCAGAAGGATTTCATCACGGGTTTTGTCGGTCGCTTGCAGGGCTTGAGCGAGTCCCATGATCTGCTGAGCGGGGCAGATTGGGAAGGCGTGTCGATGCGTGAGCTGGTCTATTCCCAGCTTGGACATTCTTGTGATGAGGAGCAGAACCGCGTGAGCGTGGAGGGCGAGGACATCGTTCTCAACCCGAAGGCCGCCCAGAACATTGGCATGGCTCTGCTGGAGCTGACGACCAATGCGCTCAAATATGGCGCGCTCTCCAATGATGTGGGGCATGTGGCCATTCGTTGGGAACAGGTGGAGGTCGAGGGCGATCTTCGCTTGCGGATCAAGTGGGAGGAAACAGGCGGGCCAGAGGTGATTGCGCCGACGCGGAACGGTTTTGGTCTGTTCGTCGTCAAGGATATTGTTAAGCAAGCGCTGAACGCCGAGGTTTCGCTCAATTTTGCGGCAGAGGGCGTGAGTTGGCAGTTTGAAGCGCCGATTGGCTGGATTTTGGCCAAAAATACACGTTTGGGAACTTGGTAACTCGCGGTGTCAACGATTGCAGAGTTTCATGGCAAAGCGTACATACAGCGTTGCGGGGCGCGCCCGCAGTTGAACTTCCAGCAAGTGAACTTCCGCAAGGAAAATGATGGCCGTCGTTTTTGATCTTTTGAACAATGATCCACGCAAGCACTCTGGCAAAGACACGCCAGAGAAGAGCAAGCCGCGTCATCCTGAAAAAGCGCATCGGCCAGATCAGCCTATCTTGCGCAAGCCAGACTGGATTCGCGTCAAAGCGCCGGGCTCACCAAAATGGGCCGAGACGCAGCGCATCGTCAAAGAGCATGGCCTCGTCACCGTGTGTGAAGAAGCTGGCTGCCCCAACATTGGCGAATGTTGGGAGAAGAAGCACGCGACCTTTATGATCATGGGCGATACCTGCACGCGCGCTTGTGCGTTTTGTAACGTCAAGACCGGCATGCCTGCAGCGCTTGATCCCACCGAGCCCGCCAGTGTGGCCGATGCCGTGGCCAAACTCGGCCTGTCGCATGTGGTGATCACATCGGTGGATCGTGATGATTTGGCAGATGGTGGCGCGCAGCATTTTGCGGATGTCATTTTGGCCATTCGTGCTGTGTCGCCAAAGACGACGATTGAAATTCTCACACCCGATTTCTTGCGCAAAGAAGGCGCATTGGAAATCGTGGTTGCGGCTAAGCCTGATGTGTTCAACCACAATCTGGAAACAGTGCCGTCCAAATATCTCACCGTGCGTCCCGGTGCGCGCTACTTCCATTCGATCCGCCTGCTGCAGCGCGTGAAGGAATTGGACCCGACCATTTTCACCAAATCAGGCATCATGGTTGGGCTTGGCGAAGAACGTCCAGAAGTCTTGCAATTGATGGATGATCTGCGCTCGGCTGATGTGGATTTCTTGACGATTGGGCAATATCTGCAGCCCACACGCAAGCACCATCCCGTGCTCAAATTCGTGACGCCGGAAGAGTTTAAGTCTTATGAGAGCGTGGCGAACGCTAAGGGATTTTTGCTTGTGTCGTCGTCTCCACTGACGCGCTCGTCGCATCATGCGGGCGAAGATTTTGCGCGCCTGCAGGCCAATCGCAACGCGCGGCGCTGATCCATTCGGCCAGAGCATTGGCCGAATGATTTGGCGCTAAGATTGAACCTTTCGCCGATCTTTTCATTTTGTTTAGCCAGTTGATTTTTGCCTGCCCCGGCGAAGTCTGTCTTCTGTTATGCAAGCCCATGTTTTTGTGTGTTTGCCTGTCGGACGAGACGGTTCGTAAAGCGAGGCTCCGGCTTGGTGAACATGGACAATTGAAACAGAAAGAACGAGCCGTGATCGGTTTACCACAAAGCGATTTTGCTCTGGGAGCGCGACAATGGAGCATCCGCGTCGGATTGAAATGCACCCGCCGCGCCGTGTCTTAATCCTTGGAAATATTGGGGCTGGCAAGGGCGAGTTGGGGACGCTCATCGCAGACAGATTCAGTCTGCCATTGGTCAGTCTTGCCCAAGATCTTGCTCAAGAACAGACAAGAGCCGAGCAGACAGACAATTCACATCAACCGATCAATGCAGAGCATTGGCGTAGCTATGTGAATGATCGGGCGGGCAATGCGTTCTGGGTGATGGCTGGCAATGATCCAGAGACCTTTGACCTGCGCGTGCCACGTGCCGATTGGATCATCTGGATCGATTTGCCTGTGATGTCCTGTCTGACGCATCGGCTGCGCAAGCTGTTTCAAGGCAAGATCTGGCGGCAGCCGTCCAAGGATCTGTTCTCATGGCCGGATGTGCGGGCCATCTTGAACTTTCCCGTCGAGGTTGCCCCGCTGATCAATCGGATGATCGAGCGGGAGCGGCGCAATCGGACCATCTTCATCCTGCGATCGCGCCAAGATGTGACGGCCTTTGTGGCCCGGCTGCCGGAATTTGGGGGCATGGGCGGATCAGGTCTGGGTGGAACCGGCAAGGGTAAGCACTAGGGGTGGACAAGCACGAGGGGGGTAAGCACGAGGGGTGCTTTCCTTGCGCAGGGTTCATGCTATGAGTGCTGAGCCTTTTGCGACCGGACCTTCGATGCCTTCTTTTCGGACCTCGCGCCATGTGCGCTTTTCGCCTGCGAACATGTTTGCGCTTGTGGCCGACGTGGAGAGCTATCCGCAATTCTTGCCGCTCTGCCTTGGGCTGCGCGTGAAGCGTCGCGCGCAGAGCGATGATGGTGTTGAGACCGTCATTGCTGAGATGACTGTAGGCTATCGCGCCATTCGTGAGACATTCACCAGCCGTGTGACGATTGACCGGCCTCGCTTGCGCATTCTGGTGGAATATGTCGACGGGCCTTTTAGTCACCTCGACAATCGTTGGGTGTTTCGCCCCGATGATGCCGCTGGGTGCTTTGTGGATTTCGATATCAGCTATGAGTTTCGCAGCCGAACATTGGGGCTGTTGATGGGCTCGATGTTTGACACAGCGTTTCGGAAATTTGCCGAAGCGTTTGAGCGCCGCGCCGGCGAGATTTACAAAGAGCCTCAATCGCTGCCAAGCGCCTAATACGCAAAAGGCCGCAGTTTTTAAGCTGCGGCCCTTTTTTGTGCGTCTGAAGGAGATCTTATTTTGGTGTCAGAATTTTTGCCACACGCGCTTTTTGATCTGGCGTGATGTCCGTGATGATGGCGCGCACGCGCTTCTCGGCCATCGCCGCGAAGATCGCC
>CAIUDK010000297.1 GCA_903897875.1 uncultured Hyphomicrobiales bacterium | reverse complement strand
CTTCAAAAATTGTGAAAGGATCGCCTATGACTGATGGATCACGGCTCGTTAACTCATTCAATGCTCTAATCCTCTTTGGACCAATTTTGATTCGAGTATGGATGTTCAAGTGCCAGCCATTATGACGCAAATTGCGTCTTTCGCGCCCAATGGGCAACCTCAATTCATCAATCGCCTTGCTTTGGCGGTTGCTATTCTTGTGCCTATGGCTGGCTGCACGACTTTTCAACTGCCATCCATGTTGTCTCGTGATGACGTGACCGGCTCGATCGCCAAGCCCGTGTCGCCCATATCCGCTGCCCTTGATGCTGAAGATTCGCGTCGTGCTCAAGCTGCGCTCTCGGTTGCGCTTGATCCGCAAGGCAATGGTTTTGCTGTGAGCTGGGACAATCCCCAATCCGGCGTGGAGGGCAGCTTTAGTCCCACTGAGAAGCCCTATGTGGTGGGTGACCGCCTCTGCCGGGCCTTTGTGTCTGAACTCGGCGGCACTGTGCCCGTTCAGAAGTCGCAGGGCGTTGCCTGCCGAGAAAAGGGCCGCGGAGAGTGGGCAATCACCGATCTTCGGCCCCTTAAATCAGGCTGAGAGCAGCTCTGAGGGATATTGCTCTTGCGAAGGCCGTATCCTTTGCCCAAATAGAGTAAGAGACATAGAGCGCCCGGGCCTTTCGGGGGTGGGTGAGGAGTGGGCTCATACATGCGTGATCCGTATACAATTCTTGGTGTGCCTAAGACCGCCAATGCTGACGATATTAAGAAGGCCTTCCGGCGGTTGGCCAAAAAATATCATCCTGACCAAAATCCTGACGACCCCAAGGCGAAGGAAAAGTTCGCCGAGGCCAGCGCAGCTAATGAAATTCTTGGTGATGAGAAGAAGCGTGGCCAATTTGACCGCGGGGAAATCGACGCTGAGGGCAAGCCGCGCGGCTTTGAAGGTGTTGGTCCCGGTGGTTTTGGTGGTGGCCGTGGCGGTGGCGCCGGCTTTGAGGGCTTTGAGTTCAATATGGGCGGAGGCCGTGCAGGCGGTGGCTTCGATCCCAGCGACATTTTTGCTGATTTATTTGGCGGCAAAGCGCGCGGTCGCGCCCGCCCACAGCAGCAGGCTGCCCCCAAGGGCGAAGATTTTACCGGAACAGTCACCATATCCTTGCTGGATTCCGTTCGCGGCACCAAAACCAATGTCAGCCTGCCCACAGGGCGCACATTAGAGGTCAAAGTGCCCGCCGGGGTCGAAGATGGCCGCCAGATCCGGCTCAAGGGCCAAGGACAGGCAAGCCGTTGGGGCGGTGAGCCCGGCGATGCCATGATTACGATCAAGGTCGCCAAACATCCGTTCTTCAAGATCGATGGTCATGATCTGCGGTTGGATTTGCCAATCACGCTCTATGAGGCCGTCCTTGGCGGTAAGCTTCAGGCTCCGACGCTTGATGGCGCGGTTGAGCTGTCCATCCCACCCCATTCCAATGGCGGGCGCACGCTGCGGCTACGCGGCAAGGGGCTGCCGGGAAAAGATGGCCATGTGGGCGATCTCTTCGTCACGCTCCGCCTCGTCTTGCCAGAAAAACTGGACGCCGATCTGGAGACCGTGATGCGGCGGATGAAGTCCGACCACCCCTATGATCCCCGCAAAGGCATGGTCTAGCCTGACATACGAGCTTGGCTAAAAGGCAATAATTCACAATGTTGTGGTTAAAATTGCCAAGCTTATTTTCAGCCTATTCACTTTGCTCTATAAGTTTCTGAGGGGCGTTCGTCCTGATTCTGATCCACCGGGTAGGGCTGATGTGTCTTGCCTAAACGCGATGTAGAGCTTAAACGCGGGGTTATTGGCTCTGCAGGCAATCGCAGAGTCTACAAATTCTCAGGCGCGGAACCATCATGTCGCAGGTAGATCAATTGGCACGTGGCTTGACGGCCGACGGAATTCTTGCCGGAAAGCGCGGCCTTGTTATGGGCGTTGCGAACAACCGCTCGATTGCTTGGGGCATTGCCCGGGCAGCACATGCGGCTGGCGCACAGCTCGCGTTCACCTATCAAGGTGATGCGCTCGAAAAGCGCGTGCGACCTTTGGCGGCTGAGCTTGGCGCCTTTGTGGCTGGCCATTGCGATGTCACCGATGGTGCCAGCATTGATGAAGTCTTTGCATCCGTCGAAAAAGAATGGGGCGGATTGGATTTCATCATCCATTGCATCGCCTTCGCCGATAAGGATGAATTGACGGGTCGCTATGTCGATACGTCAGAAGCCAATTTCACCAAGTCGCTGCTGATCTCTTGCTATTCCTTCACGGCTGTCGCTCAGCGCGCTGAGAAGTTGATGCATAACGGCGGCTCGATGCTGACGCTCAGCTATTACGGCGCTGAGAAGTGGATGCCACATTACAATGTGATGGGTGTCGCTAAGGCAGCTCTCGAAGCCAGCGTGCGCTATCTCGCCGCTGATCTGGGTGAGAAGAACATTCGCGTTAACGCCATTTCAGCGGGTCCAATCAAGACCTTGGCCGCATCTGGCATTGGCGACTTCCGCTACATTCTCAAGTGGAACGAATATAACGCACCGCTGCGTCGCACAGTGACGATTGAGGAAGTGGGCGAGACCGCTGCCTTCCTTTTGTCGCCCATGTCGCGCGGGATCACGGGCGAAATTCTGCATGTTGATGCGGGCTACCATGTGGTGGGTATGAAAAACCCGCATGCGCCGGACATCAGTGTAGCCAGCAAAGACTAACGCACGCGCGGGAAAGATGTGATGCCCGCAAAGCTGTCTCATCGCCTTCTGTTCATTCGCCATGGCGAAACAAGCTGGAATCGTGAGGGGCGGCTGCAAGGCCAGCAGGACATCCCGCTCAATCCGCGCGGCGTAGACCAATCGCTGTCAGCTGGACGCGATTTGCGAAAGCGCCTCATATCCCAAGGGTATGAGGACGCGACATTTTCCAATCTCGATTTTATAGCCTCGCCTCTTGGACGCACGCGCCACACGATGGAGCTGGTGCGCCAAGGCATGAAACTGCCGCCTACACCCTATGAGCAAGATGCCCGCTTGATGGAGCTATCCTTTGGCGCATGGGAAGGTCTGACGTGGCCTCAGGTTAAAAAGCAGGCACCCGAGGCTGCTCTTGCGCGCGAACAGGGCAAGTGGTCATTCACACCTCCAGGCGGAGAGAGCTACGCCACATTGGCCGAGCGCGTCACGCCTTGGCTTGAGACGCTATCGCGCGAGACACTTGTTGTGTCACATGGTGGTGTTGCCAGAGCGCTTATGGTGATTCTTGCCGATTTAGACCACGACCGCGCGGCGAGCGTTGATATTTGGCAGGGGCGTGTGTTGGTTTTTGAGCATGGCGCATTTTCTTGGCTTTGAGCGCGCAAATTTGGTTGCGCCCTATTCATAGCTAGTTCATGTGGCAAAGGTACTACTCTAGGCCGCGATTGTGACATGGAGCCAATTGATTTCTAAGCCATTAAGGCAGAGCGACGCGGCAATGTTAGTTGCTAACAATCGCGCGAAACGGGCGGACAGTTAAGAATGAGCCACATTGATATGAGCCTTCAGGATCAAGACATTGTGCAAAATATGCCAAAGGCAGACCAAGACTTTGGTGTGTCGGGCGCATTGCAATCAATCCTCATTGGCGACAAGCACGCCGGCCTCATGCGAGATGAATTGCTGGATGATATTTTTTCAGCCAGCGTCGCAGCTCATCCCCATGCGCTTTGCATGGTCGAAGGTGCCACGCGCCTAACCTATTTAGAAGTGGACTCAACGGCTTCTGCAATTGCGCTGGGGCTTGTGCGTCGGGGCGTTCGTCCTGGAAAAGTTGTCGGCCTGTGGATGCCGCGCGGCGCAGACCTCTTGATCGCGCAAATTGCGATTGCCAAAACCGGCGCGGCTTGGTTGCCGTTTGATGCGGATGCACCTTTTGAGCGCATCAGCGTTTGCTTGACTGACGCCGAAGCTGTTGGGCTTTTGACCAATCCGAAGTTTGTTGAGGCGACGGAAGATCACGCAAAGCCTTGCGATCTTTTGACTTTCGATGATCTGATTGATTCCTCTGATCGCTCGGTGGTGACAGCGCGCGGGCAGGGCGCCACGCCCGATCATCCCGCCTATCTGATCTACACCTCCGGCTCGACTGGCATGCCTAAGGGCATTGTGATTACCGGTCGCAACATTTGCCATTATCTGCGCGCCGCTGGCCATGTTTATGGCGTGACCAGCAGTGATGTGATGTTCCAAGGCGCGTCAGTTGCCTTCGATTTGTCGATGGAAGAAATTTGGCTTCCCTATCTTGTTGGTGCCTGCCTGTTTGTCGCCACGCCTGCGGTGATGAGCGAACCAGATCGTCTGCCAGAATTGATGGAGCAGGCTGGTGTCACTGTGTTGGATACAGTGCCAACGCTTCTGTCGCTTTTGCCGCGCGACATTGCCTCTGTGCGCTTGATCCTCTTGGGCGGCGAAGCCTGCCCACCGTCGATTGCCACCCGCTGGTGCCGTCCGGGTCGGACCATTTTCAACACTTATGGGCCGACGGAAGCAACTGTTGTGGCGACGTTCTCAGAAGTGCGCGCTGGCGAAGTCATCACCATTGGCCAACCGATCCCCAACTGCACCTGTTATGTCGTTGATGATGCACTCAATCTTGTTGAACCGGGCATTGAGGGTGAATTGCTGATCGGTGGTCCGGGCGTGGCCGCTGGCTATTTGAAGCGCGACGATCTGACTGCAGAAAAATTCATCACCAACCCTTTTGTCGGCGATGGCACTGACCCTATTTTGTATCGTTCGGGCGATGCTGTTGCCATTAACGGCAAGGGCGATCTTCTGTTTCGCGGACGCATTGACGATCAGGTGAAAATTCGCGGCTTCCGTGTGGAATTGGGCGAGATTGAAATCAAGCTCGGTGACTTGCCCGGCGTTTCGCAATCGGCGGTGGTTTTGCGCTCCGAGGACGGCATTGATCAGCTCGTTGGCTTTTTGACGCTTGATAAGGGCGTTGAGGTTGATGCGCGCCATTGGCGAACGCTTTTGCGGGCTGTGTTGCCTGCTTATATGATCCCCTCTGCTTTTGAAGTGCTGCCTGAATTGCCGCGCCTGTCATCGGGCAAGGTCAATCGTAACGCGTTGAAAAAACTACCACTCACAATTGCTCCCGTATCCGCCGACGAGCAAGAAGAGCCGCGCACGCCAACTGAGGCGAAGCTGTTAGCCGCCGCCAAAGCCGTGTTGCCACCACAACCCATTCCGTTTGATGCGGACTTCTTCGTTGATCTTGGTGGTCATTCGCTGTTAGCCGCCAGAATGTTGGGCCTTGTGCGTGAGCACGCTGAGTTGGCCTCAATCACGCTTCAGGATGTTTATGCCAAGCGCAATCTGCGTGGCCTTGGTGAATTGCTCGATGAGCGCGCCAAAAGTGCTGGGCCCGCTCTTGATCTGTCGTTCACACCACCGCCCTTGCTGCGTCGCTTTCTGTGCGGACTTGCCCAAGCGGTCGCCTTGCCGTTCATCATCGGTCTTGTGACGCTGCAATGGCTCGGTCTTTTCATTGCGTCGGTTTTTGTGATGCAGGAAAATCCGAGCATCTGGTATGAAATGGGTGTGCTGTTCGCACTCTACACAGTCATCAATATTGGCTGCAAAATCATCATCATCGCCAGTAAATGGCTAATCCTTGGACGCACCAAACCAGGGCGCTATCCATTGTGGGGCGTATATTATTTCCGCCTCTGGTTTGTGCAGCGCCTCGTGCAGGTGACGACACTTAAGTTCTTGCAAGGCTCGCCACTTATGCGCGTCTATTTACGACTGCTAGGTGCACGCGTCGGCAAGGACGCGATAATTTCTGAATTCGAATGCGGCGCTATCGATCTTTTGACGATTGGTGATCGCGCGAGTTTGGGCACTAAGAGCCGCTATGCCACCTATGAAGTGGTTGGTAATGAAGTCATTGTCCGTCCGATTGAAATTCAAGCTGATGTGCAGATCGGCAACTCCTGCGTGATTGGCGGTGGCGCGCGCCTTGAGCAAGGCGCAATGCTTAGCGACCTCACCTCGATTGCGCCGGGCCAAGTGGTGAGCGCGTGCGAGCATTGGGATGGTTCACCTGCGCGACGCGTTGGCAGTGTCGATCTTTCCGAGTTGCCTCCTTTCCCAGAAGCAGGCCCAGTGCGGCGTAGTGTTTTGGGAACGGGCTACGTGCTCGGCTATATCATCGTGCAGATGATTGGACTGGCACCAATTTTCCCTGCCTTTTATGTGCTCTACAATCTCGACACGTTGATTGACGGCGTTCAAGATTACACAATTTCTTGGGCAGTGCTGCCGTTTTTGGCTTGGCCAACGGCAATGGTTCTCACCTTGGTGTCGGTTGTTATTATCATCGCGCTACGCTGGATTGTGCTGCCACGCGTCAAGCCGGGCCGATATTCGATCTTCAGTGCGTTCTATTTCCGTAAATGGATCATTGGTCTGGCGACTGAAGTTTTGCTGGAAACGCTCAACTCACTCTATGCCACGCTCTATATGCGGATGTGGTATCGCTTGATGGGTGCCAAGATTGGTAAGGGCTCTGAAATCTCAACCAATCTGGCTGGTCGCTATGATCTGGTCGACATCGGGGACAATAATTTTCTCGGCGATGAAGTGATCTTTGGCGATGAAGAAGTGCGCGGCGGCTATATGATCTTGCGCAAGGTGAAGACGGGTGATCGCGTTTTCATCGGCAATGATGCTGTGATCGAGCAAGGTTCGGTTCTGGCTGACGGCACGCTCATCGGTATCAAGTCAAAGTTGCCTGCGAGTTTAGAAACGCAGGAGGACGAGACCTACTTTGGCAGTCCTGCCCTCAAATTTCCAAACAGACAAAAAGTTCAAGCAGGTGCTGGGGTTACCTATCAGCCACCGCGCATGTTTGTGATTTATCGTGGCATTTTCGAAGCTTTGCACACATCCTTGCCAACGGCTCTGTTCATATCGCTTGGTTATATCACGGCCGATATTATGACCGAGCCCCTCGACAATGGGCACTGGGGGGATGCTGCGATCATCTTCTTCCTGTCTGGTCTTGTGATAGCGCTCTTGCTGGTTTTGTTTTCCGCATCACTCAAATGGCTCATTATGGGTGCTTACAAACCAATTGTGCGGCCCATGTGGTCATGGTGGGCCATGCGCACGGAGGCTGTTGCCGTCGTCTATGGTGGCCTTGTTGGTAAGACATCGCTGGAATTTATGCGAGGAACGCCGTTTTTGCCTTGGCTGCTGCGTCTGTATGGGACTGATATCGGCAAGGGCGTCTATATGGACTGCACGGATCTGACTGAATTTGATTGCGTGTCGATTGGTGATTATTGCGTGCTCAACGATCATGGCGTTTTACAAACGCATCTCTACGAAGATCGCGTGATGAAAGTTGGTCGTGTCAAAATCGGTCGTGGTGTAACGGTGGGAACGGGTACAACCGTTCTCTACGAGGCCAATGTCGGAGACTTTGCGCGCATTGGTCAATTGTCCATCGTGATGAAGGGAGAGACAATTCCCGCACATACGCAATGGGCAGGATTGCCTCCGAACCCCGTTCATCATGAAGGTGATCGAACACAAACTGCAGCCTCAAATTGATGTTGGATGTTATGATGACTTCAAATTTTTTGAGAACATTCTTTCTCACGGCGTCTCTGCCCGCACTTTTGGCGTCAGGTCCCGCCGTGGCTCAGTCAGCGTCGGCTCTCTATTCAAGCGAGCCAATCGTAGTTGAGCTTCCTACGACCTGTTCAGCTGAGGCCAACCGACGCGGCTTCAAAGACCAGGCGCGGTCCAGCTTTCTGGCGGAATGCCGCCGCCAACGGATGACGGCACGTAGCCAACAAGCTCAAAAATGCATGGCGGATATGAAGGGTCGACATCTTTGGGGATTGGCAAAGCATAAAGTCCGCAAGCGCTGCATGGCTGAGCTGAAAAGCTTTGTCGTGCCCCCTAACAGCGCGCAGGCAGCCCCACCGCCAGCCTCCGCACCAGCAAAATAAGTCTAAAGAACAAGTTTTTGCCTTAGCAATATCAAGGATCGCTTCAATTTGGAGCGATCCTGCTCTAGACAGTGGAACCGCCCCCCTGTGGGCCAGCCCGGTTCCGATATGTCGCACAACAGCTTTGGTCACCTTTTCCGCATTTCCACCTTTGGCGAAAGCCATGGGCCCGCCATTGGCTGCGTTGTTGACGGCTGTCCGCCGCTCATCGCGCTTGATCCTGCAGAGATCCAGTTTTTCCTAGATCAGCGTCGCCCCGGCCAATCGCGTTTCACCACGCAGCGCCAAGAGCCTGATCAGGTCAAAATTCTGTCGGGCGTCATGCTCGATGAAAAGACCGGCAAGCAAGTCACCACTGGTGCTTCCATTGGTCTGCTGATTGAAAATGTCGATCAGCGCTCAAAAGACTACGGCGAGATCAAAGACAGCTATCGCCCCGGTCATGCTGATTTCACCTATGACGCCAAATATGGCATCCGCGATTATCGTGGTGGTGGGCGTTCGTCCGCACGCGAGACTGCGATGCGGGTTGCGGCTGGTGCAATTGCACGCAAAGTGATCCCTCACGTCCAAGTGCGGGGTGCGCTTGTGCAAATGGGGCCGCATAAAATTGATCGTAGCAATTGGGATTGGAATGAGGTTCACAACAACCCCTTCTTCTGCCCTGATGCAAAGGCCGCGGCTGATTGGGAAGTCTATCTTGATGGCGTGCGCAAAGCGGGTTCATCCTGCGGCGCCATCATTGAATTGGTCGCCGATGGCGTGCCGCCCGGCTGGGGCGCGCCCATTTATGGCAAGCTGGACGCTGAATTGGCGTCCGCGCTGATGTCGATCAATGCCGTTAAGGCTGTCGAGATTGGGGATGGCATGGCCAGTGCTGCGCTCACCGGTGAAGAAAACGCTGATGAAATGCGTGCGGGATCGCATGGCATGCCAGAGTTTCTTGCCAATCATGCTGGTGGTATTTTGGGTGGTATTTCAACGGGGCAGCAGATTGTCGCCCGCTTTGCCGTCAAGCCAACATCCTCCATTCTGACACCACGCAAATCGGTCGACCGTTACGGCGCTGATGTGGATCTGCGCACCAAGGGCCGCCACGATCCCTGCGTAGGTATCCGTGGCGTGCCAGTTGGTGAAGCAATGATGGCCATTGTGTTGGCTGATGCGTTTCTTCGTCATCGCGCACAAGTGGGCGCTGGGTCGAGCTGGCCATTCGAGCGGAGCTGATGGGTTCTTTGACGTCTCCTGTTGTCTTGACTTTGCCGGGCGGAAAAAGCCTGACACTGGGGCTGCGGCCTTTGGTGATGGGCATTGTTAATGTGACGCCAGACTCCTTTTCCGATGGCGGGCAGTTTGCCGATGATGAAGCCGCTGTGGCGCATGGGTTGCAGTTGGTGGCTGAGGGTGCGGATATTCTCGATATTGGTGGGGAATCAACGCGGCCCGGCCATGCGCCGGTGAGCGCGGAAGATGAGATTGCCCGCACTGTGCCTGTCGTCGCGGCAGTGTGTCAGCAAACGTCGGTGCCTGTTTCTATTGATACGATGAAAGCGCGCGTGGCCGAGGCGGCGATTGATGCTGGTGCCGCAATGGTCAACGATGTTTGGGGCTTTCAGCACGATCCGGATTTGGCCCGTGTGGTGGCTGAGCGCGGCGTGCCAGTTGTGCTCATGCACAACCGCGTTCATGAAAACGCTGAGCTAGATGTGGTGGCGGAAGTTTTGGCCTTTTTGTCGCGGTCAATTGAGATTGCTTTGCGCGCTGGTGTGGCCCACAGCCAGATCATTGTTGATCCCGGCTTTGGTTTTGGCATTACCCATGCGCAAAGTCTGACGCTGGTGCGCGATCTTGAGCGGCTCAAAGTTTTGGGTTGCCCGATTTTACTTGGCGTGTCGCGCAAGCGTGCCATTGGTGTGGCTACCGGCCATTCGGTGCCAAAGGCGCGCGTGATAGGCTCTGTCGCTGCCGCTGTCATGGGTGCTATGAACGGTGCCAATATTGTTCGCGTTCATGATGTCGCGCCGCATGTCGATGCGATGCGCATGTTTGCCGCGATCCAAAATCCTCAACTGGGAAATCCACTATGAAAGCCAATCTGCTCGTTGAGCGTCTGGAACTGCATGCCTATCATGGCTGGTTTCCGCATGAAGGTGAGTTTGGCCAGGCCTTCACCATCGACCTGTCCGCCACGGTCGATATTGGGCGCGCGTCTGCCACCGATCATCTGAGCGATGCGCTCGATTATGGTGCGTTGATTGCTGCCACGCGCCGGCTCTTTACCCAGACCCCCCATAAGCTTGTCGAGACGGCGATTGTATTTTTGGGGCGCGGATTGTTGGAAGAATTCCCGATGATTCAGGATATTTTCGTGCGCGTGCGAAAAGTAAAGCCGCCGATCCCAGAGCGTATGTCTGCTGCTGGTATTGAAATGCTTCTGACCCGCGATTGATATGACGCGCGAAACGCAAGCCTTCATTGCTCTGGGTGGAAATGTTGGCGATGTTGTCGCGGCATTTGCACACGCCGTTCAGCGTTTATCGCAAAGCGGCGCGCATGTTGTGCAATTGTCGCGCGTGTTTCGCACCCCGCCATGGGGCAAGCTCGATCAGCCTGATTTTTTGAATATGGTCGTTGACGTGCGCACAGCACTGAGCGGGCATGAATTGCTGGCTCTGTGTCTAGTCATTGAGACAGAGCAGGGGCGGGATCGCTTTGAGCATTGGGGCCCGCGCACACTCGATCTCGATATTCTGATCTTTGGGGATGAAGTGTCCCAAACACCTGAGCTGACACTGCCGCATCCGCGCATGTGGGAGCGGGCATTCGTTCTGGTTCCGCTGGCTGATTGTGCGCCCGATTTGGTGGTGGCTGACCGATCAGTGCAAGAGGCATTGGCTGAGCTGGACGCCAGCGCCATCAAGCCAGACGATGCTTTGAGCCAGCGATTGCGGGATCTTGTTAGCCTGCACCCATAAGCGTCAACACATGGGCCGCCACAGAGCGAGCAAGGCCATCCAAATCATAGCCACCTTCCAGCACAGAGACGACGCGGCCCTGACAATGTTTGTTGGCCATTTCCATCAAACGCTTGGTGGCCCAGCCAAAATCCGTCTCAAGCAGATTGAGATGCGCCAAGGGGTCACGCTGATGAGCATCAAAGCCCGCTGAAATGATGATGAGATCGGGCGCAAATTCATCAATGCGCGGCAGGATGAGTGTGGACATTGCATGGCTGAACACTTCGCCGTCTGCACCCGCTGGCAATGGTGCATTCACAATGTTGTTGAAGTCGCCGGTTTCATTGGCAAATCCAGTGCCCGGATAGAGCGGCGCTTCATGCGTCGATAAATACATCACGCTTTGGTCAGACCAGAAAATATCCTGCGTCCCATTTCCGTGATGCACATCGAAATCCATGATCGCGACGCGCTTGGCACCATGGACCGCCTGCGCATGGCGTGCTGCGATGGCGGCGTTGTTCAAAAAGCAAAAGCCCATAGGCGTGGAGCGTTCGGCATGATGGCCGGGGGGGCGCGTGGCAACAAACGCATTGCTAACCAAGCCGCCCATCACCTCATCAACCGCGCGGCAGGCACCACCGGCTGAATGGATCATGGCCTCCCATGTGCCGGGGCATAAAATGGTGTCTTGATCGAGCTGTGTGATGCCCTCTTTGGGAACCGCCTCTTCAAGCGCACGCACATAATCGGCAGGATGGACGCGGGTGATCGCTTCCATGCTGGCGGCTGGCGCGCGTTCACGAATGAGCTGCTGGAACCGCTCGTGCTCAAGCACGCGCTGTATCACGCGGATACGGTCGGGCCGTTCAGGGTGGCCGTCCCCCATATCATGGAGCAGGCTGGAGGGGTGGCTTAGAACAAGAGTGCTCAATATGGCCTCGGCAGAGATGAGTTATGAGTGTTTTGACGGGGATTTTGCCCCATGTCCACGTCAACCTTGGGTGAGGTGCAATATTGGATCGGCGGGTATATGGATAATCTTCGATATCTGAGCTGTGGCTAGAACGTCACAGTTGCAAAGCTTTATGCCGAAAGACGGTGCATAGGGCCAAGTTCGTGGTAATGAAATTTCAAATTATTTGTTTCAGGATAGAATCACAATCGAGGTAGGTGTGATGCGGTTTTCATTTGTTTCATTTTCAACCCTTTGCTTTTTGACGGTCGTATTGGCCGGTTGCAACCAAACGACCTTCCCAGACCCTGTTTTGTCCGGT
>CAIUDK010000296.1 GCA_903897875.1 uncultured Hyphomicrobiales bacterium | reverse complement strand
GAAGCAGGCAGATCGATGAGATCTTTCGCGTTTTCTTCTGGAATTAGCACCTTTTTGAGCCCGCCACGCAAAGCCGCCAACAGCTTCTCTTTCAAGCCGCCGATGGGCAAAATACGACCGCGCAGGGTCACTTCACCCGTCATGGCAATATCGCGATGGATTGGAATGCCGGTCAGCACGGACACGATGGCAGTCGCCATGGCAATACCTGCCGATGGCCCGTCCTTGGGTGTGGCACCCTCTGGAACGTGAACGTGGATGTCGCGACGCTCGAACAATGGCGGCTCGATACCAAAATCCACAGCGCGCGAGCGGACGTAAGACGCCGCTGCCGAGATGGATTCCTTCATCACATCCTTCAGATTGCCGGTGACTGTCATGCGGCCCTTGCCGGGCATCATCACGCCTTCAATCGTCAGCAACTCGCCACCCACTTCGGTCCAAGCCAGACCGGTGACAACACCGACCTGATCTTCAGTCTCTGCCTCGCCGTAGCGATACTTGGGCTGGCCCAAGAAATCGGCCACATTGGTGTCAGTGACGGCGACCTTTTTGACCTTCTCAACCAGAATGGCTTTGACGGCCTTGCGGGAGAGATTGGAAATCTCGCGCTCAAGATTACGCACGCCAGCCTCACGGGTATAGCGACGAATGAGCGTCAGCAGAGCTGCGTCATCAATCGACCATTCCTTCGTGTCGAGACCGTGCTTTTGGATCGCAGCGGGAATGAGATGCTTGCGAGCAATCTCCATCTTCTCGTCTTCGGTGTAGCCAGCAATACGGATGATTTCCATGCGGTCCATCAAAGGCGCTGGAATGTTCAACGTATTGGCTGTTGTCACGAACATCACATTCGACAAATCATAATCGACTTCGAGATAATGATCGTTGAACGCTTGGTTCTGCTCAGGGTCGAGCACTTCCAACAAAGCGGAGGAGGGATCACCACGGAAGTCCTGACCCATCTTGTCGATCTCATCGAGCAAGAAGAGCGGATTGGACGTCTTTGCTTTGCGCATCGACTGGATGATCTTGCCGGGCATGGAGCCAATATAGGTGCGACGATGGCCACGAATTTCGGCCTCATCACGCACACCACCTAGCGACATGCGCACGAACTCGCGCCCCGTTGCTTTGGCGATGGATTTGCCCAGCGATGTCTTGCCCACACCCGGAGGGCCGACGAGGCAGAGGATGGGGCCTGTGAGCTTATTAGCGCGCTGCTGCACGGCCAAATATTCCACAATGCGATCCTTGACCTTCTCAAGACCGTAATGCTCGGTGTTGAGCACGTCTTCGGCAATCTTGAGGTCTTTCTTGACCTTGGTGCGCTTGCCCCATGGAATCGACAACAGCCAATCGAGATAATTGCGCACGACGGTGGCTTCTGCCGACATAGGCGACATCTGGCGCAGCTTTTTGAGCTCCGCATTGGCCTTATCGCGCGCTTCCTTAGACAGCTTGGTGGTCTTGATGCGCTCTTCCAGCTCACCCAGATCGTCCTTGCCGTCTTCGTCGCCCAATTCCTTCTGAATGGCCTTCATCTGCTCATTCAAATAGTATTCGCGCTGGGTCTTCTCCATCTGGCGCTTGACGCGCGTGCGGATGCGCTTCTCGACCTGCAAGACCGAGATTTCGCTTTCCATCAGATTGAGGCACTTCTCCAGACGCTTGGTAACGGCTGTCATTTCAAGAATGGCCTGCTTGTCGGCAATCTTGATGGCCAGATGTGAGGCCACAGTGTCAGCGAGCTTGGAATAATCCTCGATCTGCGTGACTGCGGTCATAACCTCTGGCGAGACTTTTTTATTGAGTTTCACATAGCCTTCGAACTCGGACACGACCGAGCGGGCGAGCGCCTCAACTTCAACCTTGTCTGGCGTCTCTTCGGCCAAAACCTCGGCATCAGCCTCGTAATAATCCTCGGTGCGGGTGTAGGCCTGCACCTTGGCACGAGCCACGCCCTCCACAAGCACCTTCACGGTGCCATCGGGCAGCTTCAGCAATTGCAGCACAGTGGCCAGCGTGCCGCTCTTGAAGATGGAATCCGTGTCTGGATCATCATCAACCGCGTTCATCTGCGTGGCCAGAAGAATGAGCTTGTCAGTCTTCATCACCTCTTCGAGCGCGCGGATCGACTTCTCGCGGCCAACAAATAGAGGGACAATCATGTGGGGGAACACAACGATGTCACGCAATGGGAGAACTGGATAACTCTCGACACTACCGGGTTTGACTGGGACGCGCTTTGGGCTTGTCATTCCTTGTTCCTATTCTTTTTCAGCACCCTGCGTGGACACATCCACACAGCGCTTGGGCGAGACGCACCCGATCAAGCACGACTCGTGCTGGAACTCGAGTATACGGACTCGACGCGCAGCCTCAACGGCTTCGCGACTGGATTGATATTAAGATGGGACGCAATCTACAGCTTTTCAACGCCTAGTGGGTCACTTGGACGGATTTGGGCCAAAAACGCGGCCCTTATGCAGACATTAACAATGTTGCCTCATTGTGCAGCTTCAAATTAACGCCAATCTATTGCTAAATTCTTGAGGCCCTTTTTGAATAAGAATCCCATTTTGGCCACCATGGTCGGTGGTTTGCTGGCCCCTTTGCTGATTTTCAACCTTGGCCTTCTGCAGCCCTTGCCGGGTTTGGTAGCCGCAACGCTAGCATTTCTGGGCTTTGTGCTGTTTGTGCGCGCCCTGCCACAAGCCCCCGCCGTGGATGGACGCCTTCTTTTGGGCTGTCTGACGCTTGGTTTGGTGCTGTGCGTACTGGCGGGCAATGGTGGATTTTTTTATGCGGCCGATGATTGGGTTGTGCGTGATGCGCTGCTGCGCGATCTCGTCAACCAGCCTTGGCCTGTGACCTATCGGGCGGGCGATCTTGAGCTCGTGCTGCGTGCGCCGTTGGGCATGTATTTGGTGCCAGCAATGGTTGGAAAACTATTGGGCTTGCGCGCCAGCGAGTTGGCTTTGCTTATACAAAATTCCGCACTGATTGGCGGCGTTCTATATTTTGTGGGCAAAGATTTTTCCAAGAAATGGATCGCGATTGCGATTTTTATTGCGTTCAGTGGCGTGGAT
>CAIUDK010000295.1 GCA_903897875.1 uncultured Hyphomicrobiales bacterium | reverse complement strand
TCGCCATTGGCACTGAGTGCCAGCGGGCCCACTTGGGGAGCAAAGCGCTCTAGCACATGGGCTAACACGGGGCGCTGGGCCAGCGATACAAAGAGCTTCTCTTGGCCCATGCGGCTGGAGCGCCCACCCGCGAGTACTATGCCTGCAATCTTGACTGTCTCGATTTTCATGAAAGATCTTCTCTGGCCCGCATCTGCTCTGGATTGCAAACGCTTGGAGCCATATAACCCAAGCCAACCTCTTCTCCTACCGGTGCGTGCTTTGGCTATTGAAACTGACATCCTTGCCGCTTTGTCCACTTTGGCTGGCCCCGATGGCAAGACGCCTTTAACGCGGCAGAATGGCATTTCTGGCCTCACCGTGCGCGATGGCAAAGTCTATCTGGCGATTGCCGTGGACCCGGCCAAGGCCGCAGATTTCGAGCCCTTGCGCCGCGCCGTGCAGGACCATTTGCGCACAGTGCCGGGCGTGACCTCGGCACTCGTAACACTCACCGCCGAGCAGGCCACGGGTGCTGCCAAGCCAGCCCCTGCTGGCCCCAAAGCACAGGCCGCGCGCGCGGGCGAGCCGATCCCCGGCGTCAAACGCATTATCGCGGTGGCCTCGGGCAAGGGCGGTGTGGGCAAATCCACAACCGCAGCCAATTTGGCACTTGGACTCGCTGCCTTGGGCTGGCGCGTTGGCGTGTTGGATGCCGATATCTTTGGCCCCTCCATGCCGCGTCTGTTTGGGGTGAAGGGCAAGCCAAATGCCGTGGGGCGCATCATCACTCCGCATGAGGCTTATGGCATTAAAGTGATGTCGATTGGCTTTCTGGTGGATGAAGAAGCGGCCATGATTTGGCGCGGGCCGATGGTGATGTCTGCCATCAATCAATTGCTGCGCGATGTGGCTTGGGGCGAGTTGGATTGCCTTGTGGTCGATATGCCGCCGGGCACGGGTGACGCACAATTGACGATGGCGCAATCGGTGCCGCTGTCGGGCGCTGTCATTGTGTCAACGCCGCAGGATTTGGCGCTGATTGATGCGCGCCGCGGCATCTCTATGTTCCGCAAGGTCAATGTGCCAGTTCTGGGCGTCGTTGAAAATATGAGTTACTTTATGTGCCCGCATTGCGGTGGGCGCTCGGATATTTTTGCGCATGGTGGTGCGCGCCATGAGGCCGAACGGATGGGGGTCCCCTTTTTGGGGGAAGTGCCGCTGGAGATGTCGATCCGCGAAAGCTCCGATGGCGGTCGCCCCTTGGTGGCAACTGCGCCCGATAGTCCTTATGCTGCAATCTATCGGTCGGTTGCGGCCAATGTTGTGGCTTCTTTGGCTGATGGCGGGAAACTGCGCGCCATGCCAAAAATTGTCATAGATTAAGGGCTCCTAGTGGACGTGCAGCCGCGCTCGTGCTGGTATTCAAACGGCGATTGTATAGATTATATTTGTTTTGAGATTGGGATTGTTTCATGAAGCGTCGTGAGTTTTTATCTGGCGCGGGCGTCGCCTCTGCTGGTGTAGCTTTGGCTGCGCCTGCCATTGCGCAAGGTCAGCAACAAGGCTTACCAAAAGTCACGTGGCGTCTCACGTCGAGTTTCCCCACCACGCTCGATATTGCCTATGGCGGTGCCGAAACGCTCGCCCGCATTGTGTCCGAGATGACCGATGGGCAATTCACCATTGAGATTTATCCAGCCGGTGAATTGACCTCTCCGCTTGAGAACTTTGCCAAAGTGCAAGAGGGCTGGGTCGATTGCGCGCAAACGGCGCTGCATTATCATTGGGGCAATGAGCCCGCTTTGGCGTTTGGCACCGCTGTGCCGTTTGGCATGAATGCGCGTCAACAAAATGCGTTTTTTCGCCAAGGTGGCGGCACGGATTTGTTCAACGAGATTCTGCTCGATCATAAGCTCTATGCTTTGCCCATGGGCAATACGGGTTCGCAGATGGGCGGCTGGTTTAAGAATGAATTGCGCTCGGTAGCCGATTTTAAGGGCCTGAAATTTCGCATTTCAGGACTGGCGGCAAAAGTGTTGCAAAAGATTGGCTGCGTGCCGCAAGCTGTGGCGCGTGCTGATATAGCTAGCGGCTTTACCAATGGCACATTGGATGCGGCCGCATGGGTGTCGCCCTATGATGATGAAAAGCTAGAGCTGACCAAAGTTGCGCCGTGGTATTATTACCCCGGTTGGTGGCAGGGCTCCTCGGCTGTGCATTTGCTGATCAATCTCGATGGTTGGAACAAATTGCCACGCGCTTATCAAAGCGTGTTGAAAATCGCGGCTGAGTTTGTCAACGCCGATGTGCAGGCGCGCTATGATGCGCTTAATCCTGCTGCGTTGAAGCGGTTGGTCGAAAGTGGCGCACGTTTGCGCCCGTTCCCACCCGATGTGATGGATGCCTGCTGGCAAGCGGCGTTTGAAGTCTATAACGAATTGGCTGCGTCTGATCCCAAGTTCAAACGCGTTTATGAAATTTACATGAGCTTTCGTAACGACCAATATTTGTGGTGGCAGGTGGCCGAATATCCCTACGATAATTTCATCATTCGCTCGCGGGCGAAGGGGTAGGCCTAAATCTTTGGCACACTCAAAGATGACGGCGGCGTGAGCTGTTTAATCTGTTCCTCAATTTCATGAGGGGCTAAGGTGCGGGTGGTGGTTTTGTCTACCGTCGCAAGCCATGGGAAGGCGATGACGAGCGCCACCATCGCGAGCTGCAAGCCTACAAACGGCAATGCGCCCAGATAAATCTGGCTGGTGGTCACAGGCGCAATCATCTGGCCATTGGTGGCATCGCGATAGGGCTCGGCGGGTGCAACCGAGCGCAGATAGAATAGCGAATAGCCAAAGGGCGGGTGCATGAAAGATGTTTGCACATTCAGCCCCAGCACAACGCCCAACCACACAAGATCAATGCCCAGATGAATGGCGGCTGGCACGATCAGTGGAATGACGATGAAGGCGAGTTCGAAAAACTCGAGAAAAAACGCCAGAATAAAAATCGCAACATTGATGAAGATCAGAAAACCAATGCGCCCGCCGGGCAGGCCGGTGAGAAATGATTCCACAAATTGATGGCCGCCAATACCAAAGAAGGTGAGCGAGAACACGCGCGCACCCACCAAAATAAACACAGCAAAACAGGTGAGGCGCGCAGTGCGATCCAAGGCTTGGCTCAACATATCCAGCGACAAACGCCCCTTTGCGAATGCCAACAGCAGCGCACCAAGTCCGCCCATGGCACCCGCTTCGCTAGGGGTGGCAATGCCAACGATAATCGAGCCCAGCACAATGAAAATAAGTGCGAGAGGCGGCGTCATCACTAGCACAACGCGCGAGGTGAGTGGCGGCAATACATTTAGACGCAGCACTTGATCGAGCCATGCGGCGAGACACAGAGACGCAACACTCAGCGCACCGGCCCAGATGGAGGCAACCTCCGACGTGATGGCGAGCTCGCTGAGTAATGTTTTTTGCGCAACAAAAAAGATCATCGCGCCTTGAAGCGCAAGCACCAACAAAACCAAGCGATCTTTTTTCGTGCTCTCACTGCTGGCAAAGGCGGGCGCTGAGTGTGGCCGTAGCCATGTGGTGAGGGCCACATAGGCAGCATAGAGCAACGCCAATAAGGATGCGGGAAAAAATGCGGCGCGATACATATCGCCAACCGATTGCTGCATTTGATCGGCCAAAACAATCAACACAAGCGCTGGCGGCATAATTTGAGCCAGCGTGCCAGAGGCTGCAATAACGCCCGCCGATAGTGAGCGATCATACCCATGGCGCAACATGATGGGCAACGAGATGAGGCCCATGGAAATGACGGACGCGGCGACAACGCCCGTTGTGGCAGCCAGCAATGCGCCTACAAAAATCACAGCATAGGCAAGCCCACCGCGCACAGGACCAAACAGACGACCTGTGGTTTCCAACAAATCTTCAGCCATGCCGGAGCGCTCAAGGATGAGGCCCAAAAAGGTGAAGAAAGGAATGGCGAGCAGTGCATCGCTTGTCATGATGCTAAAAATGCGTTCGGGCAGAGTGGTCAGCAGCGGCCAATCCAAATGGATGGCACCGGCTGAATAGGGGGCAAGCTCAACGCCGACAGCAAAAAAGCCTAGGCCCAACGCTGCGAGTGAGAAGGCGACGGGATAGCCCAGCAGCAACACACAGATGAGTGCCGCAAACATGAGTGGTGCCAAAGCGTGGGCGAACATAATCGCCATCACGCATCATCCTGTGACGCGAAGCTGCGCGCGAGATTGGCGAGTATTTGGGCGAGCAACAACGCGAAGGCCAAAGGCACAAGCAGTTTGGCAGGCCAAATCAAAAGCCCGCCGACGCTGGTCGATGTTTCGTGATCTTTTAATGCGCGCCAGAAAAACGGCACGCCCGTGACAATCATCACAACACAAAACGGCAGCGTGAACAGCGCATGGCCGATGGTATCAAGACGCGCTCGCCAATGTGGTGAGAGACGCGCGCTGATAAGATCAATGCGGATATGTTCGTTGCGTTGGAGCACATAGGCGCAGGCGAGCAAAAAGGCCGCGCCAAATAAATAGCCCTGCAATTCAATCCACGCATTGGATGATCGGTTGAAAGCAAAGCGGGCCAGTGCATTGCCTGACGACACAAGAATAGCGGCCAGCAATAACCAGCCGCAGGCTTTGCCAATCCAAGCGTTGATGTGGTCGATGCGTGCGCACAGCCGCAGCAAGGGGGACATATGGGGACCCTCTATTAGCCGCCGGTGACACTCATATGGCGGCCAACGGCGGGGCGATCCCCGGTGCGATCAATGATGAAATCATGGCCCTTAGGCTTGCGCGCAATGGCCCGCACAATTTCTTGATCCAAGAGATCGTTGGATTCGGAGGCGCGCAAGGGGGCGCGCAAATCGGCCGCATCTTCTTGACCCAAGCACATGTAGAGCGTGCCGGTGCAGGTGACGCGCACACGATTGCAGCTCTCGCAAAAATTATGTGTGAGCGGTGTGATAAAACCAAGCAGGCCGCCGGTTTCCTTCACGCGCACATAGCGCGCTGGGCCGCCGGTGCGATGGCTGCTCTCTTCCATCGTGAAATGGTCCATGAGCTTGGCGCGCACTTGCGAGAGCGGCAAATATTGATCGACACGTTCGCCATCAATCTCGCCCAAGGGCATCACTTCAATAAAGGTCAGATCGCATTTGCGCTTGTGCGCCCATTCAATCATCGGCACAAATTCATGCTCATTCACATCGCGCAAAGCCACGGCATTGATCTTGACCGACATGCCAGCGTCTTGCGCGGCATCAATGCCAGCCAGCACTTTGGACAAATCGCCCCAGCGTGTGATCTTGCGAAACTGATCGGGATCGAGCGTATCGAGCGAGACGTTGATGCGCTTGACGCCACACTCTGCAAGCTCTTTGGCGTAGCGCGCCAATTGCGAACCATTGGTGGTGACGGTGATTTCTTCGAGCGCGCCGCTGTCCAAGTGACGCGACAGCGAGCGGAACAGAGTCATAATGTTTCGGCGCACGAGCGGCTCGCCACCTGTGATGCGAATTTTGCGGGTGCCGCGTGTCACAAAGGCGGAGCACAGACGGTCCAGCTCTTCGAGGGTCAGCAAATCGCTCTTGGGCAGAAACGACATATCCTCAGACATGCAATAGACACAGCGGAAGTCGCAGCGGTCTGTCACCGACACACGGATATAGGTCACCGCCCGACCAAATGGATCGACGAGAGCAGGGCCGGGTGTGATGAGATCGGTTGAGCGCTGTATCATGCCGGATATACTGCCCCCGCCTGCGACCAAGCGCAAGCGCCTTGATAGGGGGCTTGATAGGAGCCTTGCGCTCGGGCGGTGTTGGGTTCAGATGAGAGCAACAGTTTGGAGCGATCTATGGCCGAATCCCCATCAACCACCACAGCTTGGCCCACGCAATTGCGCCTCAGCCAGCAGGGTCGCGTTCTGTCCGTGACCTTTGACACGGGCGAGAGCTTTGATCTCACGGCCGAATTTCTGCGGGTGAGCAGCCCCAGCGCCGAAGTGCGCGGCCATGGGCAGGCCGAGCCCAAGATCGAGGCGGGCAAGCGCAACGTCGCCATTCGTGAGATTCACCCCACCGGCAATTATGCCGTGCGCCTGAGCTTTGATGATGGCCACGACACCGGCATTTATACATGGACCTATCTTTATGAGCTGGGTGCGGGGCAAGAGAAGCTCTGGCAGACCTATTTGAATGCGCTTGAGTCGAAGGGGTTTAGCCGCGGCTAACAGCTGGAGTTTAGCCAGCGCGCAACAGACGCACAGCCTCATCCCGCTCAAACAAATAGAGCAACACACGCAAAGCCTCGCCGCGTGGTGTGGTGAGAGTGGGATCGCGGCTTAAAATCAATTGCGCATCATCGCGTGCCATGGCCAGCAGATCGCCATGCACATCCAGTTGCGCCAAACGAAAGCCCGGCGTGCCTGATTGTTTCGTGCCCAACACTTCGCCCTCGCCACGCAGGCGCAAATCTTCTTCGGCAATCCGAAAGCCATCTTCCGTCTCGCGCATGATTTCAATGCGCGCTTTGGCGACTTCGCCCAG
>CAIUDK010000294.1 GCA_903897875.1 uncultured Hyphomicrobiales bacterium | reverse complement strand
CAACCCGACCGAAAAGATGGGCGATTTGGAATTGCCGATCTATCGCGGCGATATCGTCAATGACAGCGACTTCAATCTGCAAAGCCGCACGCCTGATCCAACGAGGCAATTGCTGGCCTATCGCCAGTCGGCCGCGACGCTCAATCTGATCCGCGCTTTTGCGTGGGGTGGTTACGCGAATTTGGAAAATGCGCATCGCTGGATGTTGGGCTTTGTCAAAGACAGCCCGCAGTCGAGCCGCTATCAGGAATTGGCGGATCGTATCACCGAGACGCTTGGCTTTATGCGCGCCATTGGTCTTGATTCCGAACAGCATCAGGAATTGAGCCGCACAGATTTTTACACCTCGCATGAGGCTTTGTTGCTTGGCTACGAGCAAGCGATGACGCGCGTCGATTCCACCAGTGGCGACAGCTATGCAACGTCGGGCCATATGATTTGGATTGGTGATCGCACACGCCAGCTCGATCACGCCCATGTTGAATATTGCCGCGGCGTGAAAAATCCGCTCGGCTTGAAGTGTGGTCCATCAATTAAGGGCGATGATCTGCTGCGTTTGATTGATGTGTTGAACCCCACCAATGAGGCTGGGCGTTTGACTTTGATCGGTCGCTTTGGCTCCGACAAAGTGGGTGAATATTTACCAGCTCTCATTCGCGCAGTTGAAAAAGAAGGCCGCACAGTTGTGTGGTCTTGTGATCCGATGCACGGCAACACGATCAGCGCGGGTGGCTATAAGACACGCCCGTTTGATCGCATTATGAGCGAAATTCGCACATTCTTCGAGATCCACCAGTCAGAAGGAACTTATGCTGGCGGCGTGCATCTTGAAATGACAGGCAAGAATGTCACCGAATGCACGGGTGGCGCGCGCGAGATCACCGAGGGTGAATTGCGTGATCGTTATCACACCTATTGCGATCCACGTTTGAATGCCGAACAGTCCATCGAAATCGCCTTCCTTGTGGCCGAGCATTTGAAAGCGGAGCGCGCGAAAATGCAGCGCGAGGATGCTGCTGAGTAAATTGTGAGGCGTTTCAATGTTTCCAACTGTCTTTGTTTCGCATGGCTCGCCCATGCTCATGCTGCACAACACACAAGCCCGCGATTTCTTGACCGGGTTTGGCACCACTCTAGGAAGGCCAAAGGCGATCCTGATGTGCAGCGCGCATTATGAATCGACAGAGCCAACATTGAGCGCCGACGCCAAGCCAGAGATGATCTACGATTTTGGCGGCTTTCCTCAGGCCCTTTTTGAAATGATTTACGCAGCGCCGGGCGATCCTGAGTTGGCACAGAGGGCGGCGCAGCTTTTGAGCAAAGGCGGCCTGAGCGCGACGACACAAACCCATCGTGGCTACGATCACGGCACATGGGTGCCGTTGAAATTGATGTATCCCGACGCCGATATTCCAGTGGTGCAGCTGTCTGTGCAGACTGGCAAAAGTGCAGCCCATCATGCGCATATGGGTCGCCTGCTGGCTCCGCTTCGCAACGAGGGCGTGCTGATTATGGGCTCGGGCAGTCTAACACATAATTTGTATGAGCTGATGCGCAGTCGGCGTGTGTTGGAATCTCCTGTGCCTGAATGGGTCTCGGTCTTTGGTGAATGGGCGCATGAGCGGGCTACGGCTGGTGCTCTGGACGATATTTGCAATTATCTGGAACGTGCCCCCTATGCGCGTGAGAACCACCCAAGCGCCGAGCATTACCTGCCCCTCCCATTCGCGATGGGGGCTGCAGGTGAGGGCGCCAAGGGGACGCGGGTTCACACCAGCCATGAGTATGGCGTGCTGATGATGGATGCCTATACGTTTGATTGAGGGCGGCTGGGGGCGGTTTGCGCCCTTTCCCGGTCTGCGATAAACAGTGCAGATGACTTCTGCCCTTGCCAATAAACTCATCATTTCGCTCGCTCAGGTCAATTGCATCGTTGGCGATGTGGCTGGCAATGCGCAGCGCGTCCGTGCTGCCCGCGCTGAGGCGTCTTCCCAAGGCGCTGATCTTGTTATGTTCAGCGAACTGTTTTTGGCGGGCTATCCGCTGGAAGATCTTGTTCTCAAGCCTGCCTTTCAAGAGACCTGCCGCGCCGCCGTTGAGGCCCTTGCGCGCGAGACCGCCGATGGTGGCCCTGCAGTGTTGGTGGGCGTGCCATGGGTTGAAAATGGCAAATGCTTTAACGCCTATGCGCTGCTGGATGGCGGGCGCATTGAGGCTGTGCGGTTCAAAGTTGATTTGCCAAATTATGGCGTGTTTGACGAAAAGCGCGTCTTTGCTGCCGGGCGTCCGTCTGGCCCAATCGTGTTTCGTGGCGTGCGCATTGGTGTGCCGATCTGCGAAGACATTTGGAGCGAAGAGGTTGTCGAGTGTTTGGCGGAGACGGGCGCAGAAATTTTGCTCGTGCCCAATGGCTCGCCCTATTGGAACGGCAAGGCGGATGAGCGTCTGAACATTGCCGTCAATCGCGTCCTCGAATGTGGTCTGCCGCTGGT
>CAIUDK010000293.1 GCA_903897875.1 uncultured Hyphomicrobiales bacterium | reverse complement strand
TGATGATGTCTATGATCATCCAGCCACGCCGTTTGTTTGCCAATTTTTGGGTGAGACAAATTGCCTGCCCGTCGACATTCATGGTGGCCAAGCTTTTTATCACAACTACCCGATTTACCATGCGGCACAGCTCAATCAGGCTGGGTCCGGCTCGCTGTATGTGCGCCCGCAGGATTTGAAATTGGATGCGCCATCCAGTGGTGGCCTGTCGGGAATCGTTGAGGCCGTGCGCCGCCATGGCGCGCTGCGTCGTGTTGAGGTGAGTGTGGCGGGCGTGGGGCGTCGGTTGGAGTTGGATTTGGCAAGCCAAGTGCCGCCCTCCATTGGCGAGCATGTTGGCCTGAAAGTCGCCCGCGCCGTCGTATTTGCAGCCTAAACTGGCCTAATCATCGGCCAAGAGCGTGGCTGTGGCCAGCGCTTGCAAACCTGCGTCTGAGACCTCTGGGCTGCCCGCTTGCGCTTGCTTCGCGAACCAGCTTTATATGGGGTTCAAAAATAAGAAGCGGGAGACATAGTCTTGATAAATGTGACCATGACGGTGAATGGCCGTGAGATGACCGGGGAGGTCGAGGCGCGCACCTTGCTCGTGCAGTTTTTGCGGGATCATCTGCGCCTAACAGGAACCCATGTGGGCTGCGACACGACCCAATGCGGCTGTTGCATTGTGCATGTGGACGGCAAAGCGATGAAGTCTTGCACCATGCTGGCCGTTCAGGCCCAGGGCAAAGCGATCACAACAATCGAAGGTTTGGCTGCCAAGGATGGCACGCTGCATCCCATGCAGCAGGCGTTTCGCGACAATCACGCGCTCCAATGCGGCTATTGCACGCCGGGCATGGTGATGATGGGCATCGACATCGCCCGCCGCCTCCCAGACGCGGACGAGGCCACCATTCGCCATCAGCTAGAAGGCAATATCTGCCGCTGCACCGGCTATCAGGGCATTGTTGAGGCCATCAAATCGGCCAGCGCAGTGTTGAATGGCAAGCAGGAGGGCGGCTCCCATGCATAATTTCAATTATCATCTGGCCGCTGACGTTCAAGACGCTGTTGCCAAGCTCTCCAAGAGCGAAGATGGCAAGATTATCTCTGGCGGCATGACCTTGCTGCCAACACTCAAGAACCGGTTGAGCGCGCCTAGCGATTTGATCGACCTTGGCAATATTGACGCTCTGCGCGGTGTTGTTGTGAGCAAGACCGAAGTCACCATCAAGGGCATGACCTGTCATGCTGATGTGGCTGCCAATGCTGATTTGCAGCGCGTTTTGCCCGCATTAGCCAATTTGGCTGGCATCATTGGTGATCCAGCTGTGCGCCATCGTGGCACGATTGGTGGCTCTGTGGCCAACGCCGATCCGGCTGCTGATTATCCGGCCGCTGTTGTGGGTCTGGATGGTGTTGTGGAAACCAATCAGCGTCGCATCAATGGCGATGATTTTTTCATCAGCCTTTTTGAGACAGCACTTGAGCCCAATGAAGTGATCACCGCCGTGCATTTCAAAGTGCCTGATGCGGCTCATTATATGAAGTTTCGTCATCCAGCCTCCGGCTATGCCGTTGTGGGTGTGATGGTGGCGCGCTACGGCAAAAAAGTGCGTGTGGCAGTGACTGGTGCCGGACCCAATGTGTTCCGCGTGCCTGCAATGGAAGCGGCTTTGGAGCAAAACTTTGCACCAGAGGCAATTGCCAACGTTGCCGTCGATGCTGACGACTTGTTGGGCGACATGCACTGCAGCGCAGAATACCGCGCGCATATGGTGGGCGTTTATGCACGCCGCGCCGTGGCTGCCATTGTTGGATAATCAGATTAGACGCGAATAAAAACGCGCAAAGGGGTGGACGATGGGTGAATTTGCAATGGGCCAACCGGTAGCCCGGTTTGAAGATCCTCGCTTGCTGCGAGGCGGTGGCCGCTATATCGACGATCTTGTGTTGCCAAATATGGCGCATGGTTATGTGCTGCGCTCGCCGCATGCGCACGCCAAAATTCTCTCAATCGATACAAGTGCCGCGCAAAAGTTGCCCGGTGTTTTGGCAGTTTTGACAGGGCAAGATTGGGCTGACTCAACATTTGCTGATCTGCCAACAGCCACGGGCCGCAAGCGCCGTGATGGCACGCCAATGTATCGTCCGCCATTCCCCGGTCTTGTGAAAGATCGTGTGCGTTATGTGGGGGATTGCGTGGCGTTCGTTGTGGCCAAAACCATTGCGCAAGCAATGGAAGCGGCTGAGTTGATCGAGATTGATTACGAGCCGCTGCCCGCCATCACATCGACGGCAGATGCCATTTTGCCAGACGCGCCACGCGTGTGGGAAGAGACACCTGACAACATTCACTTCGTGCATACCGAAGGCGATAAGGCTGCGACAGATGCAGCCTTTGCAAAAGCACATCACATTGCCAAACAGCGTCTTGTGTTGACACGCGTCACCGCTGCCAGCATGGAAACACGCGGCGCAGTGGGTGATTATGATGCGGCGGCTGATCGCTACACGATCTATTCGCCGTTGCAGCGCGCACTTGTTTTCCGCGCTGAGTTGATGACAACCTTGCGCGTGCCAGAGAGCAAAATCCGCGTGGTTGCTGGCGATATTGGTGGCAGCTTTGGCATGAAGTCGGGCGTCTTCAATGAAGTTGGTATTGTTTTGCTGGCGTCGAAAATTGTTGGCCGTCCGGTCAAATGGATCAGCACACGTTCCGATTCCTTTTTGTGCGATGCGCATGGTCGCGACAATGTGACCGATGTGGAATTGGCGCTTGATAAGGATGGCAAGTTTCTTGGCATGCGCGTCAAGACGATTGCGGCTGTGGGCTCTTACACGCAGCCCGGCTCTGAAAGCGGACCTGTTGGCAATCTTGGCACTCTGGCTGGCGTCTACACAACGCCCGCGATTGATGTTGATGTGACGGCTGTGTTCACCAACACCAATCCCATGCGCCCTTATCGCGGCAATGGTCGCCCTGAGGCGGCCTATGTTGTTGAGCGCATCATTGATGTGGCGGCTGATGAGATGGGCATTGATCCTGTTGAATTGCGCCGTCGCAATCTCATTCCACCAGAAGCGATGCCTTATAAGACGGCCCTCTCGTTCAAGATTGATTGCGGTGAGTTTGAAAAGAACATGGATATGGCGCTCGTGATGGGCGATTACGCAGGCTTTGAAGCGCGACGTGCGGCTGCACGCAAGCGTGGAAAATTGCGTGGCATTGGCGTGTCCAATTCGATTGAGCGCGCCGCGGCTCCCGGCTTTGAAGGCTCGGAAATTCGCTTTGATCGCACGGGTTCTGTGACGGTTTTGTCTGGCGCTGTAACGCAGGGCCAAGGCCATGAGACTGCGTTCAAGCAAATTGTTTGCGATGATTTGGGTGTCTCGCCCAATGATGTGCATTATTTGCAAGGCGATACGGATCAGGTCTTCTTTGGTGAAGGCACTGGCGGATCGCGTACCGCGGGCATCGGTGGTTCAGCCTTGAAAATGGCGACAACCAAGATCATCGACAAAGCCAAAAAGATCGCATCGCATATGATGAAGGTCGATGATGTGGAATGTGTGGAAGGCTTGCTCACAAGCCGCTCCAGCAATCGCAGCATGACGATGAAAGAGATCGCCAAGGCGTCGCTTGATCCTAAAAATCTGCCTGTGGGCATGGAGGCTGGTTTGAATGCCAGCGCCGTCTACACTGCGCATGTACAGAACTATCCCAACGGTACGCATGTTTGCGAAGTCGAGATCGACGAAGAAACCGGACAGGTGGAATTGGTCGAATACAATGTGGTGGATGATGTGGGTAACGTCATCAATCCGCTATTGTTGAAGGGCCAAATCTATGGCGGCGTGGCGCAGGGCGTGGGTCAGATCTTGATGGAAGAGATCCGGTTCGATCCTGAATCTGGCCAAAATCTCAGTGGTTCATTCATGGATTATGCAATGCCGCGCGCTGAGCATTTCCCGCATATCACAGTCAAAAGCAGCCCTGTGCCAACGCAGACCAATTTGCTGGGTGTGAAGGGTGCGGGCGAGGCTGGATGTGTGGGTGCAATGCCAGCGCTGGCCAATGCGCTTGTGGATGCTATGTCGCATCTGGGTGTGAAGCACATTGAAATGCCAGCCACTCCAGAGCGCGTCTGGCGCACGATGGAAGCGGCAAAGGCAGCGCGCGCCTGAGTTCAATTATATGGTGAAATAAAAAAGGGCGCCGAGATGATCGGCGCCCTTTTTGTTTGTGATGTGTTTTGATGAATACAGAAGGTCGCCGGCCTTCTTGGCCATTTCTGGTGTTGTCTTTGTGTAGAGATCCGTCACGAGCTGCTGAATTTCTTCACCAGACACTGGCGTGATTTCAAGCTGGATTTTTTCAG
>CAIUDK010000292.1 GCA_903897875.1 uncultured Hyphomicrobiales bacterium | reverse complement strand
TATCTAAAGCCGACACAACCATTTTAAGGATTAATAATGTGTAAACTTTCAGAGATTGGACGACACCATCCCAAGCTCTCTTAACCCGACAACAAAAAGGTGGTTACATTGGCGAGCAAATCGACTGAGCAAGTTCCATCCGCATCGCAAAGCCCTTGCGCGCGGACCTCGACGGGCGCTTTAACAAATGCTCGTGACCATGGCGAGGTCGGAGATGGAGGGATTCAAAGTCTCAATTCACCTGCCCCAGCTGAATCGGCCGTTGCATCTTATACGTTCACAGCACTTCAGAATTGCATTCGCAGTATTGAGAATTGAGCTGCGGCTTTTAGATCCACGCCAAATTGCTTGATCGAAATTTGATTGTACAAAATATCCTCTGTCGTGTTGGCATAGACGTCTCGATTTTCATAACTTTACAATCAGACACCAAAGCCCCGCTGGGAAGCGACCCGCCGTGCGAGCCAAGCCAAACGCAAACCCAATCGCGTATCCAAAAGGCACGCGTCACAGCCCAAACCCAAACAGGCCTTCCGTATAATTTCCGTACAAACGAAAAAGCCGGACGCAGCCTAACTCTAACCCATTGAAATGATTGGTGCGCCCAAGGGGAATCGAACCCCTGTTTTCGCCGTGAAAGGGCGACGTCCTAGACCGCTAGACGATGGGCGCGGATTCGGGCGAAGAACGCAACCGAACGTGCGAAGCTATAGAGGCGACGCGCCAAAGACGCAACTGCAGCAGGACGTGCATTTCACTTTTTTTTGCCCGCACAGTCGAGAGCCTGTGTGCGAGTGCAATTTCATCGGTGCAATTGGGGAATTGCAGCATCCAGCAGGCGCAGCTGCACGCGCTCCCCGCCACCCCAACGATCAATTGCCAAGGTGCCAGCCAGATGAATCGGCTCACCTCGAGCCTTCAAAAGGGCCTGCCCCAATGGCTCGGCGGCAATGCGGAAGGCTATGCCGCTGATCATACTGCCATCTCCGGCCTTCGCGCGTAGGCGAACATGGCCCGTGCCGACCTCAGCCACATCCACCAGCCTATGGGCTGGAAACACAAACACTGGCTCAGGATTGCCAGACCCAAAAGGACCAGCCCGTTCAATCATTTCAATCATAGCCGGCTTGGCAGCGCCCGCTGTCAGCGCAGCGTCAATCAGAAGCGATTCTTGCGCCTTGGCGCGCTCCACATCGGGGCCAAGTTTTTCTTCCAAAAAGGCCCTGAAATCGCCAAGCTGAGACCGAGTCAGCGACACGCCTGCCGCCATCGCATGGCCACCGCCCTTAATCGCAACACCAGCCTCAACCGCTGCGCGCACCACCCGGCCAAGATCAACCCCTGTGATAGATCGACCAGAGCCGGTTCCATTTTCCCCTGTAAAAGCAATACTGAAGGCGGGTCTTCTCAACCGTTCTTTGAGCCGTGCTGCCACCAATCCCATGACGCCGGGGTGCCAATTATCGCCCCCAACAACGATCACAGCGCCCTGCTCGCTCATGCCCAACGCGGCCAAAGCCTCGCCTTCGGCCTCAGCTAGGGTTGCGGCCTCAATGGCTTGGCGCTCGCGGTTCAGGCGATCCAGCTCGGTGGCAATCTGCCCCGCCTCGGTCTCGTCCTGAATCAGTAACAGCTTGGCACCCAGCGCAGCATCGCCGATGCGTCCGCCGGCATTGATCCGTGGACCAATCAGAAAGCCAAGATGATAGGGCCGTGGCGGACCATCGGCCCCAGCCACGTCAAACAGCGCCCGCAGACCGGGCCTGCCCCGCCCGCGCATCACCATCAGGCCCTTGGACACAAACGCCCGGTTGAGCCCTGTGAGGGGCACAACGTCGGCCACTGTGGCCAGCGCCACAAGATCCAGCGAGGCCAGCAGATCAGGTGCTTTGCGCGTGTCCGTCCAAAAGCCCTTCGCGCGCAACGCCCGGTTGAGCGCCACCAGCACCATAAACACGACACCCGTGGCACACAGAGCGCCAAGGCCAGACAAATCATCCTGCCGATTAGGGTTCACCAGCGCTTCAACAACAGGCAGCGTCTCAGGCGCTTGGTGATGGTCGAGCACAAGCACGTCCATGCCTTGGCGCCCGGCCTCGGCCAGCGCCTCATGGCTCGTTGTGCCGCAATCCACGGTCACCAGAAGCGTCGCACCGCGCTGGGCCAAGGCTTTGATGGCCTCACTATTGGGGCCATAGCCCTCAAAAATACGATCCGGAATATGGAGCAGAAACGGCAGCCCACAGGCGCTCAGAAATTCCGCCAAAAGCGCCGAGGAGCAAGCACCATCGACATCATAATCGCCAAAGATCGCAACCGTCTCGCCAGCCTCGACGGCGCGGACCAGACGCGCCACAGCGGCATCCATGTCCTGCATGATGGACGGATCAGGCATAAGATCGCGCAAAGATGGATTTAGAAAAGCCTCAGAAGCCTCAGGCAGAACCCCGCGGCCCGCCAACACACGCGCCAAGAGCTCAGAGTGCCCATAGAGCTGCGCCATGGCCTCGGCACGCCCCTGCCCCTCGACATCAAGCCGATCACGCCAAGGACGCCCGCGCAGGGAATGTTCAACACCGAGAAAAAGCCTAGTCATAGGCTCTTATAGCCGCAGACTTAAGCCTGCGGCTATAGATGTCGTGAAAAGTCCTAGTCCAGCTTGAACTTTTCCATCTCGCGATGCTCAGCAATGATCCGACGAACAGTGCCGGTGACTGAGCGATAGATGACGGTTTCGGTCTCGATCATTTCCTTGTGGAAGCGAACGCCCTTCAAAAGCGCACCATCGGTGACGCCCGTGGCGCAGACGATCACGTCGCCAGAGGCGAGCTCTGTCATGTCGTAGATCTTCTTAGGATCCTTGATGCCCATCTTGAGCGAGCGCTCGCGCTTTTCCTCTGTGTCGAGGATCAAGCGGCCCTGCATCTGGCCACCCACGCAACGCAGAGCACCAGCGGCCAAAACGCCCTCAGGCGCGCCACCTGTGCCAAAGTAGATATCAACGCCGGTCTGGTCAGCCTGTGCGGTGAAGATCACGCCAGCCACGTCACCATCGGTGATGAGACGCACGCCAGCGCCCACGCGACGGCAAGCAGCAATCAGTTCAGCATGACGCGGACGATCGAGGATCAGCGCGGTGATCTCGCCGGGCTTCACGCCCTTGGCCTTAGCCAGCGCCATGATGTTGTCTTCCACCGAATTGTCGATGTGGACAACGCCCTTTGGATAGCCGGGGCCAATTGCGATCTTGTCCATGTAAACGTCGGGTGCGTAGAGCAGCGAACCAGCCTTTGCCATCGCCATGACAGCGATCGAGCCGGGCATGTCCTTGGCGCACAAAGTCGTGCCTTCCAACGGATCAACGGCGATATCGACCTTTGGGCCGGTCTTGGTGCCAACGCGCTCACCGATGAACAGCATCGGCGCTTCGTCGCGCTCGCCTTCACCGATCACCACCGTGCCATCGATTGGCAAGCGGTTGAGCTCGCGACGCATCGCATCCACGGCGGCCTGATCGGCTGCCTTCTCGTCACCACGGCCACGCAGACGGGCGGCAGCAACAGCTGCGCGCTCGGTCACGCGAACGAGTTCGAGTGTCAAAATGCGTTCGATGATTTTTTCTTCCTGGATGACAAGATCGGTCATTCAATTCCATCCTTGCGCTCATGGGCGCTGCTAAAACCCTAGATTGGGCTATTCCCGTTCAATTCGAATGACTTGAGGCTTTTCGGTGATGTAACCGTCAGCCACAACTGCTTCGAGCGCGTCACGCACCGCGCTTTCGCTCGTCGCGTGTGTAATCAAAACCACTGGCACCGATGCTTGCGCTGGCTCGCCTTTGCGGGCGGGCTGGCGGCGCTGCATGATGCTTTCCAGCGAGATCTGCTTTTCGGCCATGCGCGTGGCAATCGCTGCCGCAGCGCCTGGCCGATCATCTACCGACAAGCGGATGTAATAGCCACCCTCATGACGCTGCATCGGCGTGCGCGGGGCCGTCTCTAGGGCTGCCACTGGCAGACCAAAGGGAGCGGAGCGCACGCCCTTGGCAATGTCGGTAATGTCGGCCACGACCGCGGAGGCCGTCGCCTCGCCGCCAGCGCCCGGACCCACCAAGGTCAATTCCTTCACGGCATCAGCGTCAATCGTCACAGCGTTGGTGACACCCATCACTTGGGCAATCGCGGACGAGCGCGGCACCATCGTAGGATGAACCCGCTGCTCAAGCCCCTTATCGGTGCGCTGCGCTACGCCCAGCAATTTGATGCGATAGCCCAATTCTTCGGCAGCCCGGAGATCGGCCAGCGTGATCGACTGAATGCCCTCAACATGCACAGCCTCAGCGTCGAGCGCCGTGCCAAAGGCCAGAGAGGCCAAAATCGACAATTTGTGGGCCGTATCGAAGCCGCCAATATCGAACGTCGGATCGGCTTCGGCATAGCCAAGGCGCTGCGCATCGGCCAGACAGGCTTCGAAGGACAGGCCCTCCAGCTCCATGCGCGACAAGATGTAATTGCAGGTGCCGTTCAAAATACCATAGACGCGCTCGATCTGATTGCCGGCCAGCCCTTCGCGCAAAGTCTTCACGATAGGAATACCGCCAGCCACCGAGGCCTCAAAGGCCAGTGCCACATGCTTGGACTCCGCCAGTTTGGCAAGCGCCAAACCATGCTTGGCCAGCAGAGCCTTATTGGCCGTCACAACGGATTTGCCTTTGGCAAGCGCCGCTTCCACCGCATCGCGCGCTGGGCCTTCATCGCCGCCAATCAATTCTACAAACAGATCGATGGGCGCCGTGCGGGCCATCTCAACGGGATCTGTGAACCAAGTCATGCCGGTCTGATCGAACCCGCGATCAAGAGCGCGGTCCCGCGCGCTGACGGCGGTCACGACAATCTTGCGCCCTGTGCGAGCGATCAAAGAGGCATTTTGGCGGGCCAGAAGCCGGATAACAGAGGCCCCAACGGTGCCAAGACCGGCTATGCCAACGCGCAGTGGTTCAGACATGAATGTTCTTCCGAATCGAACTTTCCCGCCCGATTCTAGAGGCAGGAGCAAATGCTCTTGTGCAATGTTTCTGGCGCTGTTTCAAGAAAGCCAAGCGAAAGGGGTACCTTTAGGCACCCCTTCTTAAGGGTTCAGCCCGGGATCAGCCCTTGTCCAACGACGTAGGCTCCAAAACATTGTGCAATGTCTTGTCGGCCCCATCGAAGAAGCGGCGGATACCACGCGCGGCCTGACGGATGCGCTGCTCGTTCTCAACGATGGCGAGACGGACATAATCATCGCCATGTTCGCCAAAGCCAATGCCCGGCGCGACAGCTACATCTGCCTTTTCAATCAACAACTTGGAGAATTCTAATGAACCAAGATGTTTGAATTTTTCTGGCAGCGGCACCCATGCAAACATGGTGGCGCGTGGCGATGGGATATCCCAACCAGCCTGTGCAAAGCTCTCAACCAACACATCGCGACGGCGCTTGTAGACGGCGCGCATCTCGTGGATGCAATCCTCTGGACCATTCAGAGCAGCGGCAGCTGCCACCTGAATCGGCGTGAAGGCACCGTAATCGAGATAAGACTTAACGCGGGCCAGAGCAGCCAATAGGCGCTCATTGCCCACCGCAAACCCCATGCGCCAACCAGCCATCGAGAAGGTCTTGGACATTGATGTGAATTCCACGGTCACATCATTGGCACCCGGAATTTGGAGCACGGATGGTGGCGGATCATCATCGAAATAGACTTCTGCGTAGGCAAGATCCGACAGGATGAAAAGCTCATGCTTTTTCGCAAACGCCACGAGATCTTTGTAGAAGTCGAGGGTCGCAACATTGGCGGTTGGGTTGGACGGATAGCAAACCACCACAGCAATCGGCTTTGGAATGGAATGAACCACCGCACGCTCCAGCGCGCTGAAGAACTCAGGTGTCGGGTCAGCTGGCACTGAGCGGATTGCGCCGCCAGCCATCAAGAACCCAAAGGCATGAATCGGATAGGATGGGTTTGGCACCACAACCACGTCGCCGGGCGCTGTGATGGCCTGCGCCATATTGGCGAAGCCTTCCTTGGAGCCCAATGTGGCCACAACCTGCGTATCGGGGTTGAGCTTCACGCCAAAGCGGCGCTCGTAATAAGCGGCCTGTGCCTTGCGCAAACCCACGATGCCCTTAGAGGCTGAGTAGCGATCCGTGCGCGGCTTACCTGCGGTTTCGACCAATTTCTCGATGACGTGGCGAGGTGCTGGCAGATCAGGATTGCCCATGCCCAAATCAACAATATCGGCGCCGTTAGCTCGCGCCTGCGCCTTGAGTCGGTTGACCTGCTCAAAGACGTAAGGTGGAAGCCGCTTAACCCGATGAAAATCCGACATTGTCGTTTCCTTATTGCTGGACCTCGGATTTAGCCGATTGCTCTGCCCGGGTCTATCTCATCAGCGAAAACTTTGACTAATTTACCGGCCGGCCCTTGATCACATCGCAATTAAGCTTGCAAGCAGGCTTGGCAGCAGCTGGTTTCTTGGGCAAATCCCCACCATCGGCCACTGATTTTGTCGCCACTGGAGCGGGCCTACGACCAGCGAGTCTGTCATGTTGGCGCCGAAGCTTATCAAGTTCAGCCTCCATGCCGCGAATCTGATCGGCCGACATCGCCTTGGATTTAGGCTCCGGCCGGGCGCTCCCGGTTGGCACATATTTCAGGTCGTTCTCATCGGGCCGCGTGGCGCGCACGAAATCGGCTGACGGCGCTGGCTCCGTCTTTTGCCCAAGAATACCTGCAACCCCTGAAAGAGGTGAATTATCTTGTTGCGCAAAAGCCGCTCCCGAACTGATACTCGTTACACAGATCAGTACGGCTCCAGTTATCC
>CAIUDK010000291.1 GCA_903897875.1 uncultured Hyphomicrobiales bacterium | reverse complement strand
GGCAGATGAAGGCCGCGCTTGCGTCGGCGCCAAGCACGGCACTCACCGCCGCACGAGCTGCTGATCCTCCTGCGCTCTGCATTCAGCAGCAATGGAGGCTGGCGGCTCCGGCAAGGGCGCATAGCCAGCTGCTCGATATTTTGCGGGTGTCGCACGCACCAAATTGGCCGCAAGATCATTGATCCTATGCTGGGAAATGAAATCGCCTTTCTCGAGATTAAACCGAATGGTTCTGATCTGCGGATCGCAGTTCGTGAATGGAACAATCTGCCGAAACACAAAGCGCGGATAGGCCAGAATTTCGCCATGCTCGTAAGCGCGCTCAATGCGCAGCCCCTTGCGGGTATTTTCATAATCGGAATGAATGTCGGATGAGCCCGTCACAAAGCTTGGATCAAACACATAGACCCGGCGAATATCGCGCGTCATATAGGCCGCCTGTTGTGCAAGCCCGCCACCAAGCGAATGCCCCACCGACACAATCTGCGTGCTCGCGCGATAACAATCATCGGTTTTGATTTTCTGATTGATCACGCGCTGAATGTTTTTTTGGATTTGTTCATATTGATCGTTGAGCGGCAAAAGCCTCACCACCCAATGTAGATTGCTGAGCCAATCCCCGATTGAATTGGCGTCCGTTCCACGAAACGCAATAGCAAATTCGCGGCACACGCCTGCTTGCGGTTTGGTTTTCCAAATCTGATATTCAAGCCCCGTTACAATGCCGCAACTGGGCGCATCATTGAGACAGAGCTGACCATAATGGCCAGTCACATAAGACCAGCGCGCATCAAGCATAGTTTGCGCAGCTTTGGTCTTTTCACCGAAGGTCTTCTCGCCAAACAATGTGGGAGACACATCCACATTGCCATGTCCATCGACATGTTCATACGCCTTGGCAGCCATGATAGCGTAAGGTGCCAAACCCGCAGCATATTGCGCAACGGGAACCGTCTCTCGCTCCTGCGTGCCCACCTGCACAAGCGCATCCTTGGCATCTTGCGTAGGATGAAATGACGCGCACCCATTTAATGCAATGACGAGCAGCGCAATGGGCAAACGCTTGATGAAATGAAAAACCATGAGCGCCCCAGCCAGACTCGGAAAGCCTAAGCTTGGCGGCTAATATCTAGGCTGTAAAGCAACCTAGACTGGAAAATCGCGGCCCCACAAAAAAGGCCGCGACATGCGCGGCCCTCTTATTCAATCGGCTGACATCACAGCGGAATGTTGTCGTGTTTCTTCCAAGGATTTTCGAGTTCCTTATGACGCAACATGCCAAGCGCGCGCGAAATACGACGGCGCGTTGAATGCGGCATGATCACATCGTCAATATAACCGCGCTCGGCGGCTACGAATGGCGACAAGAAGCGCTCTTCATATTCCTTGGTGCGCTCAGCGATTTTGTCCTTATCGCCAATGTCGGCGCGGAAAATAATTTCCACTGCACCCTTGGCACCCATCACAGCAATCTGCGCTGTGGGCCAAGCGTAATTGACATCGCCACGCAAATGCTTGGACGCCATCACGTCATACGCACCACCAAAGGCTTTGCGCGTGATGACAGTGACCTTGGGCACGGTTGCTTCTGCATAAGCAAACAGCAATTTTGCGCCGTGCTTAATCAAGCCACCATATTCCTGCGCAGTGCCGGGCAAGAAGCCGGGCACGTCAACAAAGGTGACAACAGGAATGCCGAACGCATCACAAAAGCGCACAAAGCGCGCGGCTTTGCGCGACGCGTCGGAATCGAGCACGCCCGCCAACACCATCGGCTGATTGGCGACAATACCAATTGTGCGGCCTTCAACGCGTCCAAAGCCCACAACGATATTGCGCGCATGGGCTTCTTGAATTTCAAAGAAGTCGCGCTCATCGACCACTTTCACGATAAGCTCTTTAATGTCGTAAGGCTTATTGGTGTTGTCTGGAATGAGCGTATCGAGCGACATATCTTCGCGGTCGCTCTCATCAAAGCTCGGCCACTCTGGAATCTCATCGCGGTTAGAGGCTGGCAGAAAATCAATCAAGCGGCGCATTTGCAGCAGCGCTTCAACATCATTCTCATAGGCCCGATCAGCAATCGACGAGCGCGTTGTGTGCACGGATGCGCCACCAAGCTCTTCAGCTGTCACAGTCTCGTTCGTCACGGTCTTGACCACATCAGGGCCGGTCACAAACATGTAGCTTGTGTCGCGCACCATGAAGATGAAATCGGTCATTGCAGGCGAATAAACGTCACCACCGGCGCATGGGCCCATGATCAGTGAGATTTGCGGAATGACGCCAGAGGCCAACACATTGCGCTGGAACACTTCGCCATAACCACCAAGTGCGGCCACGCCTTCTTGAATACGCGCACCACCGGCATCGAAGATACCAATGATGGGGGCGCGATTGCGCAGCGCCATATCCTGAATCTTCGTGATCTTTTGCGCATGGGTCTCAGACAGTGAGCCGCCAAACACCGTGAAGTCTTTCGCAAACACATAGACTGTGCGGCCGTTCACAGTGCCCCAGCCAGTGACAACACCATCGCCGGGGATCTTCTCGCCCTGATCCATGCCGAAATCCGTGCAGCGATGCTGCACAAACATATCGAATTCCTCGAACGAGCCGTGATCGAGCAAAAGCTCAATACGCTCACGAGCCGAAAGCTTGCCACGCTTGTGTTGCGCGTCCACACGGACTTGCCCACCGCCAAGTCTGGCTGCAGCGCGCCGGTCTTCGAGAGCTTCGAGAATGTGTTTCATAGTGCTGGGTCCCGGGAATGGTCCTACATGCTTTTCAAAGCTCTAGCAGGGTGCGGGCCAAAACGGGAATGCGACAAAAGTGGAACGTCCCCAGCCGATCGGCGACCAAACGCTCACACAGGTGCCAGTGATCCCACAAATTGACGCAATTCGGCCGTCGCTGGGTCGGCAAACAGCGCCTTGGGGTCGCCCTCCTCGCGCACCTTGCCTTGATGCATGAAGACCAATTTGCTGCCCACATCGCGGGCAAAGCGCATTTCATGGGTGACCAGAATCAGCGTCATGCCCTCCTTGGCTAGCTGCTCGACCACCCGCAGCACCTCATTGACAAGCTCGGGATCAAGCGCCGAAGTGATCTCATCGCACAGCAAAACCTTGGGCTGCATAGCTAAGGAGCGCGCAATCGCCACTCTTTGTCGCTGCCCGCCTGAAAGCTGGCTGGGATAATTGCCAGCCTTATCGGCCAGCCCAACCTTGGCAAGCATGTCAGCAGCCAGCGCATTGGCCGCCTTCAGGCTCAGCCCATTGGCGACGCGTGGCGACAGGGCCACATTCTCCAGCGCGGTTAAATGGGGAAACAAATTGAACTGCTGAAACACCATGCCGACACGTCGGCGCAGCTCGCGCAAATCGGTCTTGGGCGCACCCACATCCAAACCATCGACGATGATGGAGCCCGCATCATAGGTTTCCAACCGATTGATACAGCGCAGCAGCGTGCTCTTGCCCGAGCCCGAGCGCCCGATGATGGCAACCACATCGCCAGCGCCGACTTGAATATCGATGCCTTTGAGAACCTCGACGTCGCCAAAGCTTTTGCGCACATTTGTGATTTCAACGAGCGACATTGAATCTCATCTCCAATTTCTTGGCCGTCCATGACAGCGGAAAACACAGAGCAAAATAAATCAGCGCCACAATCGAATAGACGAGGAAGGGCTTAAACGTCGCATTGTTCAAAACCGTGCCAGCCTTGGTCAATTCCACAAAGCCGATGATCGAGGTTAGCGCGGTGGCTTTGACCACCTGCACCGAAAATCCCACCGTGGGCGCAATGGCAATCTGAAAGGCTTGGGGCAAAATCACCCAGCGCATCTGCTCAACAAAGGTGAGCGCCAAACTCTCCCCCGCCTCCCATTGGCCCTTGTTAATCGCCTGCACACAGCCGCGCCAAATTTCAGACAGAAACGCCGCAGTCCATAACGTCAGCGCCAAAAAAGCCGCCAGCCATGGACTGACGTTAATGCCAAACAGCGCGATGCCAAAGAACAGCAAAAACAATTGCATCAGCAGCGGCGTGCCTTGGAAAAACTCGATGTAAATCTTGCTAAAAATCTCAAGCACTCTGATCCGCGACACGCGCAGAAACAAAATGCCCAGCCCTAAAACACCGCCACCCACAAAGGCGGCCAGAGACAATAAAATTGTCCAACGCGTGGCCAGCAAAAGATTGGACAGAATGACCCAGATGGTAAAATCAAGCATGGCTCATCCCTTCGCAAACCAGACGCGCCCAAAGGCTGCGAGCATGGCGCGCATCACAATGGCGAGTACGAGATAGAGACCAGCGGACACGAGATAGATTTCAAACGCACGGAAATTGCGCGACTGGATATAATTGGCCGCATAGGTCAAATCTTCCGCCGAGATTTGCGACACAACCGACGAGCCCAACATCACAATGATAATCTGCGAGGAAAGGGCTGGATATATTTTGGCAAACGCCTGTTGCAAAACCACATGGCGCAAAATCTGAAGCTTGGTGAGAGCCAAGCTTTCGCCCGCCTCAATATGACCTTTGCTCACAGCCTGCATGCCAGCGCGAATGATCTCGGTGGAGTAAGCCCCCAAATTCAGCGTCATCGCCAAAAACGCCGCCTGCGCTTCTGATAGCTTCACACCCGCTGCGGGCAGTCCAAAAAAGATGAAAAACAATTGCACGATGAACGGCGTGTTGCGGATCAATTCTACATAAACGCCAATCAACCGATCCGCCCACACGGGACCAAAACTGCGCGCGGATGCCGCCACAGTGCCCACACCCACGCCGGTGAAAGTCGCGGCCAATGTCAGCACAATGGTGAACAGCAGACCTTGCGCCACCAAATCCCAATAGGGCAGCAGATCCGCAAATTGCAGCTTGTAAATCATGCGCTCCCCCAATGAAAAAGGGCGCGCCTGAGCGCGCCCTCCTATGCTTAGAAACCAACAGGCAATGGTGCCTTCATCCAAGCTTCCGACATTTTTCCAAGCTCGCCCGATGCTTTGGCCTTGGTGATAATCTCATTCACCTTCGCGAGCAGTTTAGGCTCGTCCTTATTCAGGCCGATGTAGCAAGGGCTATCTTTGACCGTGAACTTCAACGATGGCGCGCGCTCTGCGCCACCCTTGCTCAAAATAATCGGCACAATTGTGTTGCCCGTTGCCACCAAATCCACTTGGCCTGACACATAGGCTGCAATGGTCGCGTTGTTGTCCTCATAGCGCTTGATGGTGGCGGATTTTGGAGCCGTGTTGGTCAGCTCCTGCTCTTCAATCGTGCCGCGTGTTGCGCCAAATGTTTTGTCAGCCAAATCATCCAGCTTGCTGACGGCGATGCCCTTGAGGCCATAGACGCCAGAGAAGAACGGCGCATAGGCAACCGAGAAATCGATCACCTTTTCGCGCTCGGCATTCTTGCCCAGGCTTGAAATAATCAGATCGGCCTTTTTGGTTTGTAGATATGGAATACGATTGGCGCTCGTCACCGGAATGAGTTCGACAGCGACGCCCAATTCCTTGCCAATCAGATTGGCCATATCAATGTCATAGCCAACTGGCTTCAAATCCAACCCAGCAGACCCGAATGGCGCGAAATCTTGCGGCACTGCAACTTTCAAAACTTTAGCAGCCTTGATGTCATCAAGTGCATCTGCATAAGAATTGGGCACAGCGCCCAAAATTCCACACAGAATTGCGCCCGAAAAAAGTGCCTTTTGAATAAGTTTCATATGATCCCCCTTGGTTATCAAACCAAGAGAGCAAAGACCGGACCACTCCTAACCCAAAGCCACCAACAATCGGCCCGCAGCTTCCAAATCTTCCAACCGCTTGGCGCGCCGTGCCTCGGCCTCTTCATCCCCGCCCAAATTGCGCATTTGGAAATCTTCATCCACATGGGCCGCCGCCCAAATCTGAGCCAGGGTCGCATGGCCAAAAACATGCGACAGAGCCAACAGAGCCGAACCCGTCAAACTCGTCATCACATGCAGCACAGCCAAGCGCAGCGGATTGTCGATTTTGTTCAATGCCGCTTCAATGGCCACCAATGAGGGGGCTGGCTGCGCCACATATTGGATGCCCTGCGACAGGATAAACCGCGCACCAAGCTCCTGATGTGCCCAATCCAAAATAGGATCCCAATGCTGCGCCTGAGCGGCAACCAGATCATCAGGATATTCGGCCCGGTAACACAGCAAATCGGAGGCTGAAAAACGCGCAATTTCTTCACGCACAGCTTCCATCTGCGTCACCACACCATCGAGCGCAGAATTGACCAAACGCGTCACCGGCATGGTGGAGGGATCAATCAGATCACCCTGCGCCTCCCATTCAGCCACCAGTAAATCTGCGGCAGCCTTTGTGGGGAGTTGTAAAACCTTGCGGCCCGGTGTGCGCGCCAT
>CAIUDK010000290.1 GCA_903897875.1 uncultured Hyphomicrobiales bacterium | reverse complement strand
GACTCTGGTTGGTTTGACCAACAAGGCTTTCTCTGGCGTAGAACAACTCATCGAGTTGAACCTGGCTGCTGCAAAAAGCACGTTGGCTGATTCACAAAAACAAACCCACGCCGCTTTGAGCGTGAAAGACGCGCAAGAATTGTTGGCTTTCCAAGCCAGCCTGTTCCAACCTTTGGCTGAAAAAGCCGTGGCTTACAACCGTCACCTGGCAGACATTGCCTCTGGTACGGGGTCGCACTTCCAAGGTCATTTGGAATCACAATTGGCTGACGCGCAAAAAGCTTTCCACGCCTTGGTGGACAACGCTGCGAAGAACGCACCAGCTGGTTCTGAAACAGCGGTTGCTGCATTCAAAACAGCCGTCTCTGCAGGCAGCAATGCCTTGGAGACAGTGCAAAAAGCGGTCAAGCAAGCCACTGATGTGGCTGAAGCGAATTTCAAAAACATGACAGAAACCGCCTTGAACGCTGGTAAGCCCGCAGCGAAGAAGCGTTAATTTTTCAGGGTTTTTCAAACCTCTTGAGCGGCTCCTTTGGGGGCCGTTTTTCATGGCGCAGTCAGACGAGCTTCTGGCATTACGATGTGGTCCTCAATTCGCAGGAGTTTCGTGGTGGACAAAGTCGATGGTGTGGTGATTGGTGCGGGCGTGGTGGGCTTGGCGGTGGCACGGGCCTTGATACAAAGTGCCCCGAACAGCGCGCGCGACTGGTTGGTTTTGGAGGCCGCTGACGCCATTGGCACTGGGACCAGCTCCCGCAACAGCGAAGTGATTCACGCGGGAATTTATTACCCGCAGGGCTCGCTCAAAGCCAGCCTGTGTGTGCAGGGCGCGGCGATGCTGTATGACTACTGCGCTGAGCGTGGCATCAGTCATAGGCGCTGCGGCAAGTTGATTGTGGCGACCTCGCTGGCACAGGTGAGTCAGCTTAAACAGATTCAGGAAAAGGCGCAATGCAACGGGGTGGCTGATTTGGTGTTGCTGAATCAGGATGAGGCTGTGCGCCTGGAGCCCAAGCTTCGCTGCTTGGGCGCCTTGTTGTCCCCCAATACCGGTATTGTCGACAGTCATGCGTTGATGCTTTCGCTGCAAGGTGATCTGGAAAACGCGGCTGGAATGCTGGCACTAAATTCAGCCGTATCCAATATCAGATATGCCAATGGTGCTATTGAATTGGAGGCAATTGATGGCACCCGTCTAGCTGCCAGTTTGATGGTCAACGCGGCGGGGTTAGCCGCACCAGACCTGGCTAGACAGTTCGCTGGCCTGGATGCCGGGCATATTCCGCAGGCTTTTTATGCCAAAGGCAATTACTTCACGTTGGCGGGGCGGACGCCTTTCTCACATTTGATTTACCCGGTGCCCGAGGCTGCCGGTTTGGGCGTGCATCTGACCCACGATCTGGGCGGTCAAGCCAAGTTTGGGCCGGATGTGCAGTGGGTTTCGTCGCCCGACGATTTAACGGTTGACCCGGCGCGTGGCGATGCGTTTTACGCCGAGGTGCGCAAGTATTGGCCCGGTTTGCAAGACGGTGCGCTGTTGCCAGGCTATGCGGGTATTCGGCCCAAGATCAGTGGTCCAAATGCCCCGGCATCTGACTTCATGATTCAGGGGCAGGGCACGCATGGTATTGCCGGGTTGGTGAATCTGTTCGGCATCGAGTCCCCCGGTTTAACCGCTTCACTGGCTATTG
>CAIUDK010000289.1 GCA_903897875.1 uncultured Hyphomicrobiales bacterium | reverse complement strand
TATATCCCCGGCAATCCAACTGTCATTGTGCGCAATATGCCCGGCGGTGGCGGTCTTATCATGACCAATTATGTCGCCAATGCTGCGCCCAAAGACGGGCTGCATATCGCTGCCCCACAACGCGGCGTGCCGTTTGAGCCGCTGCTGGGTGATGCGTCGCATGCCAAATTCGATCCAGTGAAATTGAATTGGATTGGCAGCACGAATGCCGACACGTCTGTTGCGATTATGAGTGCGCGCACGGGCATCAAAACATGGCGCGATTTGCGCAATCGTGAAACCATCATTGGTGGCACGGGTGTGGGCACGGAGAGCGTTTCTGTGCCCCAAATCATGCGCAATATTTTGGGCATGAAATTCAAAGTGATTGCGGGCTATCCCGGCAGCAATGAATTGAATTTGGCGTTGGAGCGTGGCGAGATTGAAGGGCGCGGTGTGGTCACTTGGACCAGCCTGAAGCCGAGCTACAAAGAGATGATTGAATCTGGTAACAATCGAATCCTATTCCAAATGGGGCTGCGCCCACATCCCGATTTGCCCAATGTGCCGCTGATTACGGAAATGGCAGACACGGCAGAGCAAAAGCAATTGTTGGAAATTCAATTCAGCGCGTTTGAATTGGGCCGTCCGCAATTTGTGGCAACTGAGGTGCCAGCGGCACGCGTGGCCATATTGCGCAAAGCGTTTAATGCCGCGATGAAAGACAAAGAACTTTTGGCAGAAGCTGAGAAGCAGGGGTTGGAAATTAACCCTGTGCGCGGGGAAGAAATGGCGACTGTGTTGAAGCGCGTCTATGCAACACCACCTGCGCTTATTAAAAAATTGGCGGAAGCAAGTGCTGCTCCCGCCGATATCAAAATCATCAATACACCTGAGGCGAAGGCGACGCCTTAAGCGGGTAAGGGCGGCAATGTCTCCAGCTCGGCTTCATAGGCTGAGTCCATTTTGGGCTCTAGTCCGTGACGCGCAAGTGCGTCGCTAAACATGCTGCGCACAGTGTTGGATTCATCCGCATAGTCGATCTGATTGCCACCAATGCGGCGGCTGATCCACGACATGGGAACGCCTTGCGCATTGCGTGGCGTTGAATGTTTGAACGCAAGATAGCGCGCTGGCGCCGTGCCGGAATTGAAGTGCTGATGGAACCAACCATTGGGCGGCACAATCAATGTGCCAATTTCCCAATCATAGCGTTTTGGCTCTTCATTCTCTGGCCACATGAGTGAATAGCCTTCGCCCGACAGCACGATGACATGCGCGCCGGGGCCGTGGCGATGACCCTTTTTATAGGTGCCAACAGGGAATTGCGAAATGTGGCTGGCCATGGCTCCGCGCGCCATGTTGAAGCGAATGTGGCCACCACCCGCGCCGCGTTCTTTGGCACTCATGAGGGGAAGGTTGACAGCGTCTGGCACAAAGTTGGTGCGCAACAAAAAGCCGTCTTGCTCGCCAGCATTGGTGAAATAATCAGGCTCGCCATTGAAGCGGTTTTTGAAATCATGTTTGGAGTTGAAGACGAAATCAACTTCGCCAAACATGTTCATCACCTGTGGGCAGAAGGTGACGCCGACATAGCGCGCGGGCTCGCGACCAGAGCCGTTAAAATGTTGATGCCATGTGTTGAGCGGCACGGCAAAAATAGCGCCAGCTTTCCATTCGAAGGTGATGCTTTGGCCCGCATCATTCCACACCGTGGTGGAGCCGCGCCCTTCCAAAATGAGGATCATTTCTTCAAATAGCTGGCGCTGTGGCGCAAGCTTGCCACCCATGGGGATTTCGCAAACATAGCAATCGTTGGACGTGCGCGAGCCTTCGTGGTTGATGAAGACGCCGTGACCACCGCGCCGTGCCCACGGCTTGAGCTCCACATGGCGAAGGTTGCGCACATAATGGCCGCTGATGATGTCGAGCCCTTCGGCTTTCACCCATGCTTCGTATGGTGTGGATTTTTCCGTGGCAAATTTGCTCGCCAGCTCATCGGATACGATTGCGTTGCCAGCCATTGTCTCTCCCCCTTTGTTCGTTTGTTTTTATAACGAACAAATTAGAGTGAAAAAGCGCCAGCCGCAACACAGCATTTTGGGCCAATGTCAGGCGGTTTTATTGGCGTTTCGCGCGTGTTGCATTGCGCAATTCCATGCCAGCATCAGCGGGCAGACGGAAGAAGATAAATGCCGACACAAGCGCGCACAGGCCCAGCGCCACAAAGCCGGGGATGATGTCGGCCGTCGTCAATGTGGTGCTGCCATTCCATGCCGAGGTTTGATTGACGAGAAACGCCACAAAGCCAACACCAAAGCTTTGCGACAGCTGTTGACTCATGGAGGAAAAGCTCGTCGCGCGGCTCATGTTTTCGTAAGGGATGCCCGCATAGCCGAAGGATTGCACGGCGGCAAAATGTGTGGAGCGCGCAAAGCCACCGATGAACATCAAGCACGCCAACACAAGATAGGGCGTGTTGATGGAGAAAAAGCAGGTGGTAAAGAAATAGGCTGCGATGAGCAGCGAATTATAGACCAGCACTTGGCGGAAGGTGAGGACGCGCAAGATCGGTTGGAACACAAAGCGCGTCATCAATGAGCCCGCTGCTGTGGCCAGCATGATGAGGCCCGCGTGGAAGGCCGAATAACCAAAGCCCGATTGCAACAACAGCACCATCAAAAACACGGCTGAGGTTGTGCCGATGTAGAAAAACGCGCCGCCGCTTGTTGATGCGGAGAAGGATGAAATTTTGAGGAGGCTGAAATCAACGATTGGGTTTTCTGTGCGCCGCTCATGGAAGACATACAAAATGGCGCTCACAAGGCCAGTGCCGATCAGGGCAATCAGAGCTGGCACGGGCAGGAGCCGATGGCCCATGGCCTCAAAACCAAACACAAGACAGCCCAATGCAATGCCGGTGAGGAAAAAGCCGATGAGGTCGAAGGGCGCTGTGTATTCTTCTTTGATCTCTGGAATGTAGAAATAGACCAGCACGAGGCCGAAAAAACCGATGGGCAGATTGATGTAGAAGATCCAAGGCCATGAGAAATAGGTGGCAATAAAGCCGCCAACCACAGGCCCTAGCAGCGGCGCGAAAGCCCCCGGAATGGTAATGTAGTTCATCGCTTTGACGAGATCGCTGCGCGGGGCGCTTTTGACCACAATGGTGCGGCCCACCGGCGTCATCATCGCGCCGCCAATGCCTTGCAGCGTGCGCCAGATCACCATTTCAAACAAGGATTGGGAGAGGCCACAAAACAGCGAGCTGACGGTGAAAATCACAATGGCGAGCATGTAAATACGCTTGGCACCAAAGCGATCCGCCATCCAACCACTGACAGGCACAAAGACGGCGAGGGCCAAAAGATAGCAAGAGATTGCCAAATCCAACCGCACCGGATCTTCATGCATCGAAGCCGCCATTGAGGGCAGGGCCGTTGCAATCACCGCGCCATCAAATTGGTGCATGAACTGCGCGCAGCCGATGATGACCGGGATGATGAAGGAAAAGCGAGCGGCGGACATGAATGGCTTTCGACGGGTTCGTTCTTATTCTATCGATGACTTTAGACGACAGTGAAGCCAGACTCCACCCGTCACTTTGAGTTTACTGAGCGGAAGCCTCAGTGGATCTGCTTGGCAATTGCCAGCCGCCACCCAGAGCGCGGAAGAGCGATATGGTGGCTTGCAGGCGGGCAAAGCGGATTTGCACGACTTGATCTTCTGCTGAATTCAAATTGCGCTGCGCATCCAACACGGTGAGCAGATCAATGGCACCTGCACGCAGACGTGCTTCGGCCAAATCAAACGCAATGCGCGCTTGTTGGGCGGCGATGATTTGCAGCCGCTCTTGCTCAGTGGTGCGGCGCAGGGCGGCGAAGGATTTGTCGACATCCGAGAAGGCGCTGAGCACGCTCTTGCGATAGGCTTGGATCAATTCTTCGCGCCGTGCTTGGGCCAAATCCACGCCAGCGTTCAATGCCCCACCGCGGAAGATGGGCTGCGTGAGGCTGCTGGCAAGATTATAGGCCATGTGGGCGGGATCGAAGGCGGCAGGCAGCGAAGCGCCGCTGCGGGTGTAACTTGTACTCAGATTGAGCGAGGGGAAGAAGGCTGCGCGCGCCGCACCAATATCGGCATTCGCGGCCATGAGGCGCGATTCTGCGGCCTGAATATCTGGACGACGCAGCAAGAGTTCACTGGCCAAGCCCGGTGTGATGCGCGGCGGTGTGATGGCCATAAGGCCCGGCGATTTGCGCATGAGATCGCTGGGGCCCGTTCCAAGCAGAATGCCTAAATTGCTCTCCAGCTGACGGGCTTGCAATTCTAAGGATGGCAATACAGCGCGCTGGACGGCGACGGCGGCGCGTTGTTGTGCCAGATCAAGCTGCGTGGCCGCACCATTCGTGACACGCGCTTCAATGAACGTCATGACGCGTTCTGCATTGACGAGATTGCGGCGCGCAACATCAAGGCGCGCATAATATTGCAAGCTCTGGAAATAGGTTTCGGCCACATCCGACACAATGGTGAGTGCGACAGCTTCACGATCAAAACGACTGAATTGCGCGGCAGCTTCCGCCGATACGACATCAGCGCGATTGGCACCAAACAGATCAAGCTGATAGCTGGCACTCAAACTCGCGTCCACAGTGTCCGAAATTGTATGATCGCCAGCGGTGCTGCGCGACACAGACCGCGATGTTCCACCACCACCATTGATGGATGGCAAAAGCGATGCGCTCGAAATGCGTGCTTGCGCCTCGGCTTGCTGAATGCGTGCAGTGGCCGCGGCAATATCGGTGTTGTTGGCTTGCGCTGTTTCAATCAGTGCATTGAGCGGGCTGGAGTGAAAGCCCTGCCACCAATCAC
>CAIUDK010000288.1 GCA_903897875.1 uncultured Hyphomicrobiales bacterium | reverse complement strand
GCGCTTATTCTGGCCGACATCATCCCCAAAGACGCCAACGCCTTTGACGACATTCGCGCTTTGCTGTGTTTTGCCTTCTATGGCGGCTTTTTCTTTGCCGCTTTGCGTGGGTTGATCGCGACCTATTTTTCCGACTATCGGCGTCTACGCACCGAGGTTGGTCTGACGCGCTATTCTCAGGATGATGTGTGCACGCTGCTGGCTGCCCAACACTTTTCCTGCGAGCGACTGCCCACCAATCTGGGCCACAATCAAACACGCATGATGTTTCGGGCGCGGCCCCAATAGGCAGCGGCCTTAAGTCGCCTGCAACGCAATGGCGGCCACAAGCCGTCCATAGTCGGGCTCTTGCCGATGTACGCTGCGCCGATAGCTATAAAAGCGCGCGGGGTCGGCATAGGTGTCTTGGCCTAGATTTTCAAAGCGCCCAGCGCCTGCGCGCAACACGCGATGACCGATGAAGGCTGGCAGATCAAACTGCGCATAGCCCTCGCGGACCGACGCCACAAAGAAGCGCGCATAATCCGCATCCGTTTCCACAAAGCGCGCCACAAACTCTGGCCCCACTTCATATGACGCCTGCGCAATCGTTGGGCCAAGTGCGACATGAATGCGCCCCGCCTGCGCGCCCAATTGCACCATCGCGGCAAGCGTGGATTCAATCACGCCACCAATGGCACCCTTCCAACCCGCATGTGCGGCACCAATCACACCGGCTTGCACATCGGCAAAAAGCAAAATGCCACAATCGGCGCCTGTCACACCCAGCGCCAAACCAGCGGTGCGTGTCACCAAAGCATCAGCGCGTGGACGCGCGTCTGCCTCCCATGGCTCAGACACGGTCACAACATCAGGCGAATGAATTTGATAAGGCACCAGCAAATGCGTCTCTGGCACGCCCAAATGCTGCGCCATGCGCGCGCGATTGATCGTCACCGCGGCAAGCTCATCCTTGGAGCCAACGCCACCATTGAGCGAGTCATACACGCCCACAGACACGCCGCCCTCGCGCGTGAAAAACGCATGGCATACGCCTGCGCCCACCAGACAAGACGACTGCAACGCAGGAAGCTTCATCATTTTAGAGGCCCCGTGTTAGCCCACCAAAGCCGGGCGGTGGTGGAAAGCCTTGCTGTGTAATGGCCATCACTTTGAACAACGCGCCCATGCCCGGCACAGGTGTGCCGCCAATGCCCGTTTCCGTCTCATAAGCAATCAGCCGTGTGAGCGCGGAATCAATATCAGCCACCTGCTCTGGCGAGGCGCGCCGCATTAAACTCTCAGCGCGTTCGTAAATACCCAATTGGGCCAAAAATTCACCCTGCCGAATAGGGCCATGCACTTGCGCACCCGCAGCAGTCGCCGCGCGCGCCAAAGCAGAAAAATCCACATGCGCTGTCAGATCAGCTTCACCCGGCGCGTCCAATGGATCAACGGCGCTATGGCCCTTCATCGCTTGCAAAGTTTCGCCCAGCGATGTGTTGGTATAGCCGTAATCGATAATCAGCGCAGCGCCGCCATTATTCACAATGCGCCTTGCCAAAGCCGACATCACACGCTGGCCCGTTGCACCAATTTCCAAAATGCTCCCAATCGGGGCTTCCACATGGATATGCGTTTCAGGCTCAGTGGAAACACCAAAAATGAGAGTGCCCTGCTCATCAAGGCCAACCATACGTTCTGCCCAACCATTTTCCGTCATCATGTAATGACGCACTGGCAAAGCATCGAAAAATTCATTCGCCAAAAACACGGATGGCCCGTTTGGCACATCATCGAGATGGTGATGCCATGTGGCCGAAACACCCAAGCGTTCAAGTGCAGAGCGCTGCAATTCATTCAAGGCTGGGGACGTCTCTACCATGCGCACACTCAGCGATGATTGAAAGCGCGGTGACACGCGTGCAGCGCGCAAAGCAT
>CAIUDK010000287.1 GCA_903897875.1 uncultured Hyphomicrobiales bacterium | reverse complement strand
TGGCTGGAACAAGCCACCCTCAGCGAACCTAATGATCCAACCGCAATGGCGCTGGCCACCGTCGATGCAGATGGATTGCCTGATGTGCGTATGGTTTTGATGAAAGGCTTTGATGCGAACGGCTTTGTTTTCTACACAAACCGCGAAAGTGCCAAAGGCCAAGAGCTTGATGCAAATCTAAAAGCGGCTGCTAATTTTCATTGGAAATCCCTGCGTCGTCAGGTCCGTGTGCGCGGCGTGGTTGAGCAAGTTTCTGATGCAGAATCAGATGAGTATTTCAACAGCCGCCCGCGCGACAGCCGCATTGGTGCTTGGGCGAGCCAGCAATCGCGTCCGCTTGAATCTCGTTTCGCGCTGGAAAAAGCGGTGGCCTATTATGCTGCCAAATATGCGATCGGCCATGTGCCGCGTCCGCCCCATTGGATCGGCTATCGCATCAAACCGCTCTATATTGAGTTTTGGCAGGACAAAGCTTTCCGTTTGCACGAGCGCCATGTGTTTCGCAGACCCGCTCTAGATCAACCATGGACAGTTGAGCATTTATTTCCATGATCCTATTTGTTTCATGAGCCAATCACGCCTCTATCCTGCCAACCCCTTGCTTGCCGCCAGCGTTGCTGTGTTTCGCGGCTCGCAGGTGCTGTTGGGATGTCGGCGCGGACCACCCGCCTCAAACATTTATTCCCTGCCCGGCGGCAAAGTTGAAGTTGGTGAAACATTAGAAGCCGCGGCCTTGCGCGAACTTCGCGAGGAGACAGGTGTTGAAGCTGAGATTGTTGGCTTTATCGGCTTTCGCGAATGGATCGAGCTGGACGAAGAGGGGCGCACGCGCAACCATTTCGTGATTGCCTCCTTTGCCGCACGCTGGCTGGCCAATGACGGCGAAGACAGCGACGAATTGGGGCCGTTGATTTGGACGACGATTGATGACGCTGCCAATTTTGAACTGACGAAGGGTTTGATGCCTATTTTGAAAAACGCCCATTTAATATTGGAGGCCGCAGCATGCGCTTGAGCTGGCTTATATTGCCCATTCTCTATCTTGCGAGCCTTGGCCTTGCTGGTGCTGCTCATGCCCAGCAAGCCACAGCGCCGTCAAAGCCGCGCCCAGCAAGGGAAGCGCCTGCACGCCAGCCCGCAGCCCAGCCAGCGCCCGAATCACGCACGGAGCCCGGCACACCGCCCTATGAGCCGCAGCTTCTGCGTTTGGCCGAAATTATGGGCTCGCTGTCCTATTTGCGCGACCTATGCGGGGATCGTGATGGTGCCGCCTTTCGCGCGCGCATGAACGCTTTGATGGAGGCTGAGGCCAATAGCGAAACCCGCCGGGATCGGCTGGCTGGCGCATTCAATAAGGGCTTTCAAGGCTTTGAAACAATCTACCGGACCTGCACCCCTAATGCGCAGGAGGTCATCACCCGTTACGTTGAGGAAGGTGCCCGCATCGCCCAAGATGTTGGAAATCGTTTCGGGGGCGGTTGATTAACAAGATTTCTGCGTATGGATTAACCTTTTCGTAAGACTCAGAGTGCGTTCCCAGCTTGAGCTGTTTAGATTGCCCCTCAATGAGTGTTTCATCCTATCTCCTCCCCGAAGAGCTCACCGCCGCCGATGAAAAGCGCGAGGCTCTGAATTACTTGACCGAGGCATTTGCCGAGGCCCTGCTTGCAGGCGTCGAGGGAGATTGCTTTGCGCATGCCGCTTTGTTCACAGCCTTTCAAGAGCTTGTGGACACGTACGGCGAAGAGGCTGTGGCCACCTTTGCCGAGGGCCTGCCCGAGCGTATTCGCAATGGCGAATTTACGCTCGCCAATCGGCACTAAGAACAATCACTTACAGCGCCTGAACAAACCGCACAGCCTCGCCACGTGAGGGGCCGATCAATTCGCCCTCCCACATGACGCGTGTGCCACGCACCACTGTGCCCACAGGCCAGCCAGTGACAACGCGTCCATCATGCGGAGTCCAGTTGGACTTCGATGCAATCCATGAATCGCGGATCGTCTCGCGGCGTTTCATATCAACGACAGTGAAATCAGCATCATAACCAACTGCAATGCGGCCCTTGCCAGCCATCTGGAACAGACGGGCTGGGCCTGCGCTTGTCATATCTACAAAGCGCACCAACGACATACGCCCCGCGTTGACGTGATCGAGCATCAAGGGCACCAGCGTTTGCACACCTGTCATGCCTGATGGGCTATCGGGATAGGCTTTGGCCTTTTCTTCCAACGTATGGGGCGCATGATCGGAGCCAAAAATATCGGCAATGCCTTGCGACAGGCCCCACCACAAATGATCGCGGTGACGCTTATCGCGCACGGGCGGATTCATCTGCAATTTGGTGCCAAGATGAGCGTAATCATCTGCCGACAAAGTGAGATGATGTGGCGTCACTTCAATGCTGGCGATGTCTTTGTGATCTTTTAGGAAATCGATTTCTTCCGCCGTCGAGATATGCAGCACATGGATGGCTGCACCCTGCTCTCGCGCAATGCGAACGAGGCGCTGCGTGCATTGCAAAGCCGCGATCTCGTCGCGCCAGATAGGATGGGAGCTGGCGTCACCATTGACCCGGAAATGTTTGCGCTCTTCGAGGCGGAACTCATCCTCGGAATGGAAGGCTGCGCGACGGCGCGTTTTGGCCAGAATACGGCCCACGCCCTCATCATCAGCCACCAACAGCGAACCCGTTGAGGAGCCCATAAACACTTTGATGCCAGCCGAGCCCGGCAGACGTTCTAAGTCTGGAATATCATTGACGTTTTCATGCGTGCCACCAACCCAAAAGGCAAAATCGCAATGCATCCGATGGGTGCCGAGCTTGACCTTTTGGGCCAGTGCTTCCGCAGTGGTGGTCAGTGGATTTGTGTTTGGCATTTCAAACACCGCCGTGACACCGCCCATGACGGCTGCCAGCGATCCGCTCTCCAAATCTTCCTTATGGGTGGCGCCCGGTTCGCGGAAATGCACCTGCGTGTCCATGACGCCCGGCAAAATATGAAGCCCAGTGCAATCAACCACTTGGCCGGCTGATGCGCGCGAGAGATCGCCAAGGGCGGCAACCCGCCCGCCAATCACGCCCACATCACGCAGCCCCTCGCCATCCTGATTAACGACGGTGCCGCCTTTGAGAATCAGATCAAATGTGAGTGACATGGTGATACCTTTGCATCAGAGCTTGCTTGATTGCCTCAGGGGCTTACTTACAGCAAAGGGGCAACGCAAGCGCCTCGTGTGCAGGGATAATATCAAATGCCATCGGCAAAGCTGAATGATCGTGCAATTTTGAAGGTGGAGGGGGCGGATGCCCGCAGCTTCCTGCAAGGGCTCGTGACCTGCGATATGGCAAAGGTGAACCCGCAAACCCCAGCTTTTGGGGCGATTTTGACGCCTCAGGGCAAGATTATCTGCGATTTTATCATCTCTGAAAGCGCCGATGCCTTCCTGCTGGACTGCCCGGCTGCTCTGGTGGGCGAACTGGTTCGCCGCCTTGGCCTCTATCGCCTGCGCGCCAAAGTAACCATTGCCGACGCTTCAGCCGATTTCTCGGTTCTGGCCTTTTGGGGTGGGGATGAACCGCAAGGGCTTGCCGCTTCGGGCCAAATTGATCCGCGCAATCAAGCCCTTGGTGTTCGCCTCGTCTGCCCGACCGACACCTGCCCGCCCGTGGGCGGCGATGATTATGAGGCCATGCGCATTGCCGTGGGCGTGCCCAGTGGCGGGCTCGACTTTGCCTATGGCGACACCTTCCCCCATGAAGCCAATATGGACCGCCTGCATGGCGTGGACTTCAAAAAAGGCTGCTACATCGGCCAAGAAGTTGTGTCGCGGGTCGAGCATCGGGGCACAGCACGCAAGCGCATTGCGCGTGTTTCATTTGCAGGATCAACAGCTTCCGCGGGCGCAGACATTTTGGACGGCGAGCTGACAATTGGCACAATGGGCTCAAGCAACGGCTCAAACGGGCTGGCAATGGTGCGCCTCGATAAGGTCGCCGATGCAATGGCCGCTGGCCGCCCTTTGCATGTGAATGGTCAAGACATCACTGTGCATTTGCCGTGAGAAAAATGATAATTTCCAATAAGATAGATCTGTCTTTGAAGATTGGGCACGGGCCTGATAATCCTGCCACACCATTGGATTGATTGAGCTGACATGACGGCGACGCGCCCACCTATTCTTCACACTGACGGTCTTGCCCGCTGCCCATGGCCGGGCACCGATCCGCTGTATATGGCCTATCACGACACCGAATGGG
>CAIUDK010000286.1 GCA_903897875.1 uncultured Hyphomicrobiales bacterium | reverse complement strand
CGTTGGCTACGGCAAGGAATCGATGCCTCCCCACTCACTAACAATGACCATGATCGGCGCCTCGCTGTTGTGGGTTGGCTGGTTTGGTTTCAACGCAGGTTCGAACCTCGAAGCAAACGGCGTTACTGCCCTAGCTTTTGTGAACACCTTCGTTGCAACGGCAGCCGCAGCGATGTCTTGGTTGTTCGTTGAATGGGCAGCAAAGGGTAAGCCATCGCTTCTGGGCATGCTCTCCGGTGCAGTGGCTGGTCTTGTTGCAGTCACACCAGCGTCTGGCTTTGCTGGACCAATGGGTTCCGTTGTTCTCGGACTTCTCGTCAGCCCAGTTTGCTTCTTCTTCGTTTCAACAGTGAAGAACAAGCTAGGCTACGATGATGCACTTGACGTATTCGGCATCCATTGCGTTGGCGGCATCATAGGCGCAATTGCTACCGGTGTTCTGGTTGCACCTGCACTCGGTGGCGTTGGCCTCACGGACTATGCTGCAAAGCCTGGCTTCGCATCGCCTGGCGACTACGATATGGCAACGCAGGTCTTTATCCAGATCAAGGCTGTGCTTTACACCTTAGTTTGGTCGGGCGTTGGATCAGCAATTCTCTACAAGATTGTTGATTTGGTTATTGGTCTTCGAGCACCAACCGATGCAGAGCGCGAGGGACTTGATGTCTCCGAGCATGGTGAAAGAGCCTATAACTACTAAGATCTGAAGTTCAGCTTGGGCGGCGGCATCAATCATGCTGCCGCCCTTTTTTATTAAAGTTAATTGAGCGTTAACTCCCATTCGATACTGATTTGTTTGGCAGAAATAATTTTGTTCGTCTCGGCTTGCTGTCGGCCCTCGTGTCAGTTCATGCGCACCACATCTTTTAAAACGGCTGATTATATGCCCGAGCCTGTGCGCGTTTTCGTAAGAAAGCGAATGGCGGAAGCCTTTGGCGTTTTTATAACGCTCTTGGTGCTTTGCCTGATACTTGCGCTGAGCACATGGTCCATCCATGACGCGAGCTTAAATTTTGCGACCTCCAATCCAACCCGTAATGTTCTAGGTCCTGCCGGCGCAGCTGCCGCAGATCTCATCATGCAAATGTTTGGTTTGGGACTAGTGGCGCTCCTGATTCCCCTTTTGAGCTGGGGTATTCAGCTGACAAGTCGGCAGAATTTGGACCGTGTGCAGCTGCGGCTTATTCTCTGGTTCGTTGGTGTCATCTTCGCAGCGGGCGTTGCCGCACTTTTACCGCCAACAGAACGCTGGCCGCTCCCAACAGGCTTGGGAGGTGTTGTCGGTGATTTTGTTGTTTCTATTCCAAAGCGATTCTTCTCAGATTCAACGCTGACTCTTCCTATCTGGGGCGCCCTTTGCGGGATTGTGGCGCTTCTTACAACAAGCGCAGCATCAAGTTTGAGCGCTGTCTTTGGAGCAGAGACAGAAAATGCACCAAACAGAAGTTCGGTTGAAGATCACTTTGATGATAATGACGATACCGCTGGAGAACCCAACACAGCGCTCGTTATTTTTGGTGCCCTAATACACACCATCCTCACTTTGAAATCCTCTGTTGGTCGAGCCATAGACTGGTTTAGAAGCTTTGATGCACCTGTATCTTACAGAGAAAAGCAAGAACCAGTTTTTCAAAATACGGCACAGCGCAGACAGGACGACGAGCAATTTGATCGCGCTACAACAAAGCCAACTCAAGCGCGCGTAAACGCTCCAAGCAAATCGATCAAACAAAGCAAGCGTTCACAACGCGAGCAACAGCCATCCCTTTTGGATAGTGATAATTTCACAGTGCCCCCCTTGGCTCTGCTGGCTGAAGCTAAGCGACAAGCTGTAGAGAAAATTTCCGAGGATTCACTAGAACAAAATGCACGGCTTCTTGAAAGTGTCTTAGATGACTTTGGCGTCAAAGGTGAGATTGTTAACGTCCGCCCAGGCCCCGTCGTAACGCTTTACGAACTCGAGCCCGCTCCTGGTATCAAATCATCTCGCGTTATCGGCCTCGCCGACGACATTGCCCGATCCATGTCCGCTATTTCTGCGCGTGTGGCCGTTGTCCAAGGACGCAATGCGATCGGTATTGAATTACCAAACCAGCGCCGCGCAACAGTTTACCTCAAAGAGCTCATAGCGTCAGAGGAATTTGAGACCAGTAAACACAAGCTCCCTATTGCGCTTGGTAAAAATATTGGCGGCGAGCCTATCATCGTCGATCTCGCGCGCATGCCACATTTGCTCGTGGCTGGAACAACTGGTTCTGGAAAATCAGTTGCCATCAACACAATGATTCTATCGCTGCTCTATCGGCTGCATCCCGACGAATGTCGATTGATCATGATTGATCCAAAAATGTTGGAACTATCAACCTATGACGGCATCCCACATCTCCTAACTCCCGTTGTGACCGACCCAAAGAAAGCGGTCGTTGCTCTTAAATGGGCGGTCAAGGAAATGGAGGAGCGCTACAAGAAGATGTCTAAAGTGGGTGTCCGGAACATCGACAGTTTTAATGTGCGTGTTTCTGAAGCTGCAACAAAGGGAGAGACAATTTCTCGAACGGTTCAAACCGGCTTCAACAGAGAGACGGGTGAAGCCATTTACGAACGGGAGACGATGGATCTATCTCCCCTGCCCTACATTGTAGTGATCGTCGATGAGATGGCCGATCTCATGATGGTGGCAGGCAAGGATATCGAAGGGGCCATTCAAAGACTCGCGCAGATGGCGAGAGCAGCGGGTATCCATCTGATCATGGCTACACAACGTCCTTCCGTCGATGTGATTACGGGTACGATTAAAGCTAATTTCCCGACCCGTATTTCATTCCAAGTTACATCAAAGATCGATAGCAGAACTATCTTGGGGGAGCAGGGCGCGGAACAACTTCTTGGACAAGGCGACATGCTTTACATGGCTGGTGGAGGACGAATTTCTCGTGTCCACGGTCCATTTGTTTCCGATCAGGAAGTCGAGCGAGTTGTCGAGCACTTGAAGCGACAGGGATCTCCAGAATATCTCGATGCGATCACTGCGGACGACGAACAGTCTGACCCCGAGAGTTATGGTTCCGATTCAGGATCAACTGACCTATATGATCGGGCCGTCGCAATTGTGCTTCGTGATAGGAAATGTTCAACGAGTTATATCCAACGTCGCTTATCGATTGGGTACAACAAGGCAGCATCTATTGTTGAGCGTATGGAACAAGAGGGCCTTGTTGGCGCTTCCAATCATGCCGGCAAACGAGAGATTTTAGTCGGCGGAGGCATTGACCGTGGCGCCTTTGATCCGGATTGAAAAAATAGCTTGCCTCATATTTGCCACCTGCAATGCGCATGACTAATTTTTTGAAATAGAGCGAGATTTGATCAAAATGCGCAGATCCCTAAAATCTATAATTCTGATTGTTATGATCGGCGTTTGCGTCATGCCGGGAAGGGTAGCTTTTAGTCAGCCTGCGACTAAGACCGTCAACCCAGAACCGGCCTTCACGATTGCGAAGGCCGAAGAGTTTTTCAACTCAGCGCAGACAATGGTGAGTGACTTCGTTCAGATCACGAACGATGGACGTCGGTTCGAGGGTAAATTATCAATTCAAAAGCCAGGCAAGCTACGCTTTGAATATGCGCGCCCGGCCACGCTTGAAATTGTTGCGGACGGCACATCGGTGGCGGTTCGGGATCGAAAACTGGCAACTCAAGATGTTTATTTTATCAGTCAAACACCTCTTAAGTTTCTTCTCAAGCCCCGCACGGATCTGAGTAAAGATGTGCGCGTCCTCGAAGTTATCAACTCAAACAATGTGGTCTCAATCCTTGTTGAAGACAAAGCTACCTTTGGTGGCACATCTAGAATTAGGCTCTTTTTTGACCCAGTGAGCTATGCCCTTAAGCAATGGAGCATTGTCGACCCGCAAGGCTATGAAACACTTGTCACCCTTTCCAATTTGGACTTGAAGACAAAGCCAGACCCTGCTCTTTTCGTCATTAATTACGAGCGATTTGACCGTTAATGAGCTTTCTTGATCTTCAGCATCAAGTGTGAAAATCTCCGGCTCAAATTGAATGGTCGGAGAATAAGCAAATTGAGCCTTAAAATTGCCACTTGGAATATTAACTCCGTTCGGCTTCGGCTCCCCTTGGTTGAGAGGTTCCTCATAGATCAGGCGCCCGACGTCCTCTGCCTTCAAGAGATTAAATGCAGAGAGGCTGAGTTCCCCTATAGCGCTTTCAAAAAGCTAGGATACGGCCATGTTCAGATCAATGGGCAGAAGGGCTATCATGGCGTAGCTATTATTTCGCGCCATCCGCTTGATGATGTTGATCGGAAGGAATTTTGCGGAAATAGCGACGCGCGCTTCATCGGAGCAAATGTTTCAGGTCACGACATCAGACTTCATAATTTTTACGTACCTGCAGGCGGAGACATTCCCGATCCGGACTTAAATGTAAAATTTGCTCATAAGCTGGCTTTTCTTGAGGAAATGAAAGATTGGGCCAATGTCATTTCGGCTCAATATCCACGCTCCGTGCTTGTCGGTGATCTAAATGTTGCCCCGCTTGAGACGGATGTCTGGAATCATAAAGCGCTTCTCAAGATTGTGAGTCACACGCTAGGCGAAGTTGAAAGGCTGATTGCCGTCCAAAATGCTGGACAGTGGTTTGATGCGGGTCGCTTTGGGACCCCGCTTGAAGAGAAAATTTTCACGTGGTGGAGCTACCGGTCGCCCAACTGGGAGGCCTCAGACAGAGGGCGCCGTCTTGATCATGTCTGGACAACTCCTAGCCTTAAGCCAAAGGTAAAATCATGTCAGGTGTTCAAGGACATCCGGAATTGGGAACGGCCATCTGATCACGTTCCTGTTCTGGTGCATTTGGCAGATTAGACTTTAATCGTCCCTACTTAACTGGGACTCACGGAGTTGGCTGGTAAAGTCTTTAAGGCGACTTTCAATCAAATTTCGAACACTGATCGCGCTATCAGGAAATTCCCGCAAAACACGGTGAAAGAGTGTCCGTGAAATTTTCAGTAGCTCGGTCTTTTCTTGGGCAACTGCTGTAACTGGACGTGTCGTTTCACTTATGAGAGCCATCTCTCCCAGCAGAAAAAATCGCTTTGCAAGATGCGGAGACGGACCACCAAATTCATCTCTCTTAAGTGCTATGGAGCCAGATAAAACCAGATAACCACCATCGGAGACATCCCCGCGCCTAAACAGGACTTCGTTTGGCCGCAGTTCCACCACTTCGCAGGAAAAGGCCACGAGGCGCCGAGCATCAACTTGCATGGTTGCTAGCAAGGAATTCTTAGAAAGACATCTCAGGTTTTCTTCAAGTGACATGGTGTTCCAGTTTATACTAGCAATCTGTAGCCACCAGGCTCGGTTACCAATATTTGAGCATGGGTTGGATCAGGTTCTATTTTTTGTCTCAAACGATAGATATGCGTTTCTAGCGTGTGAGTTGTAACATTAGAATTGTATCCCCAAACCTCTTTTAGAAGAACATCTCTCGTGACCACAGCATCTGTCGTCTGTTGGAGAAACACAAGAATTGATGCTTCCTTTTCCGTAAGCTTGATTTTCTCACCTTCGTTATCAACGAGGTCTTTGGAGACAGGCCTAAACATGAATGCGCCGACCTGAAATGGAGCGTCATCGCTTAATTCTTTAAATTCAAGATGCGCGCGCAATCGAGCTAGCAGATTTGCAAATCGGAATGGCTTAAGAATAGTTTCATCTGCCACGGCGTCCGCATCTATATCGCTATCTAACGGCAGATCCCGATCTGACAGTGCTAAAATAGGAATTAACGGCGACATCCGGCGAATTTGTTTGATTGACTCATGTTGGTCGAATTCAAGCCCTTTAAAATGGACAATAATCAAGTCAGGTGGAGTGTCTTGAATTAAGCTCAATGCCTCTTTTATATCGGCCGCCAGCGCACAATGGATTTGCGAATGTGCGATCAACAACGATGAGATCTCATCCCGCGCTTCGAGATTGTGATCAAGTATCAATATCCGGTATTCTTGATTCATATCTAAGCCAATGAAATCCTGAGACTTACCTTTTACACGTTCACTGTTATTCTTTGGACACCTGAACTAACCTGTCAAGGTTACGACTTCCATCTCAAACGGCGCAAGAAGCTGATCAAGAATGCGTTCAATTTCTACACTTATTGTTAGGCCAACGAAGTTAGGTGCTACCAACGGTAGGCTCGAGGCTGGGTCTATCTCTATGCCCTGCTTTATTGGAAAAGGTGGATCTACGCATCTTAAAGTCGAGGGCGATGGAAAAACCCCATGCGGCAAATTTCCAATACGACACTTTTATTTTAGGCATGACAGGATCAAACGTTCACCATGTTTGATCACAGACAGCAACATCTCGTCTGAGCTTCGCTGGTGTGATGATGTTCGGTCCCGTCTTTATAATCGGCCCTTTGTTTCGGGTGAACGCTGTCGTTCGGAAGCAATGTGGCGAACAGATGGACTCTATGATGTCGTTGGTGTTCTCGATTACAATTTGAGGTCCCGCTGCATTGGCCGAGGAAGCGCTATTTTTTTCCATCTGTATGATGCAAGAACATCAGGCACTGAGGGCTGTATTTCGATCTCAGCCGCGAACATGCGCCGGCTGCTTCCTCGACTTAGCAAGAAGGTTAGTATTCAAATTCTTTAGCGATGACCAAAGATTGCACTCCCAACCCGGACGAATGTTGCGCCCAATTGGATAGCTAGCTCATAATCTGAGCTCATTCCCATGGACAATTCCGAAACCCCATTACGCTTGGCAATAAGAGCAAGAAGGGCAAAATGAGGAGAGCATTGCTCATCAGCCGGGGGAATACACATCAATCCACTAATATGTAGTCCGCACTGACTACGACAGAACTCTATGAATGAGTCTGCACTTTCCGGAAGAACTCCGGCCTTCTGGGGCTCAGAGCCAGTATTTACCTGAACAAATAACTTCGGCTTACTTGGACGTCCCTTGAGCACCTTGGCTATTTCCTGAGCGATTTTTTCTCGATCGATGGTTTCAATTACGTCGAATATTTCAACTGCTTCTTTGGCCTTATTGGATTGGAGTGGTCCTATCAGATGAAGCTGAATGTCAGGAAATTTTGCCTTGAGGTCGGGCCATTTTTGTTGGGCCTCTTGCACACGATTTTCACCAAAAATCCGCTGTCTAGCGTTAATCGCTTCAAGAATTTTCTCTGCGGGCTGAGTTTTTGACACGCAAACGAGCTCAATTTGAGCATCCAAGCGGTCACAATCTGCTGCAGCTCGATGGATATGGTCGCGAACAAGTTGTAGTCTAGATGGAATGGAGAGCGACTCCTCGTGGTTAGTTTCTTGACTTGCCATTTTGAGCCTCTTTTCAGCGCTACCCAAACCATGCGCTCTGAAGTCAAAAACGTTGACCAAGCGTATAAAATCGGGCTGATTGCATCATCTCAATAGCCTCCAATTCGCAGAGTTGAAAGTAGACCATGTCATCCGAACGATATAATCCGCGCGCAACAGAACCCAAATGGCAAAAGATTTGGGAAGATCGCGGTACGTTCCGTACGCGGGATGATCTGACAGCCCCAAAATACTACGTTTTGGAAATGTTCCCCTACCCGTCAGGCCGGATCCATATGGGTCATGTTCGCAATTACGCGATGGGTGATGTTGTCGCGCGTTATAAACGCGCGAAGGGTTTTAACGTCCTTCACCCGATGGGTTGGGATGCATTCGGGATGCCGGCAGAGAATGCAGCGCGTCAGAATAAGACTGATCCAGCGGCTTGGACCTATGCGAATATCGACACGATGCGCTCGCAGCTCAAATCGATGGGATTGTCTATTGATTGGTCGCGAGAAATTGCGACCTGCAAGCCCGACTATTATAAACACCAACAGCGGATGTTTTTGGACTTTCTTGATGCGGGGCTGGTCGACAGGAAGAAGTCAAAGGTAAACTGGGACCCAATTGATCAGACCGTACTTGCAAATGAGCAGGTCATTGATGGTAGAGGCTGGCGCTCAGGTGCGCTGGTCGAGCAGAAAGAGCTGACCCAATGGTTTTTGAAGATCGCATCCTATTCGGCTGAGCTCTTAGCTGGGCTAGATGAGCTTGATCGCTGGCCCGATAAAGTTCGGACTATGCAGAAAAATTGGATAGGGCGATCTGAAGGATGCTTGGTCCGTTTTGTTCTTGGCACGAGCGATGATTCGAAACATCAGACAATTGATATCTTCACAACACGACCGGATACCCTCTTTGGTGCGCGCTTTCTTGCGATAGCGCCTGATCATCCGCTGGCTAGATCTGCAGCCGAAGACCGCAAAGATATTTCAGAGTTTATTGATGAATGCCGTCGGGGCGGCACAACCGCCGAGGCTATTGAGACGGCCGAGAAAAAGGGGATTGATACTGGCCTTTGGGCTGTGCATCCGTTCGATGATCAGTGGAAGATTCCTATTTTCGTCGTGAACTTTGTTCTGATGGAATATGGAACAGGTGCCATTTTCGGTTGCCCGGCACATGATCAACGTGATTTGGATTTCGCCAATGCGGTTGGGTTAGGTAACACGCCCGTCATTTGTCCTGCCGATGAAACGGCAGAGTCATTTAAAGTTGATAAGATTGCCTATGACGGCGATGGCGTTCTGATCAATTCACGTTTTCTCGATGGGCTTTCTTCGTCTGCCGCGAAGCAAGAGGTCATCAAGCGCTTAGGCAGCGTCGTGATTGACGGACAACCTCAAGCCATCTCAAAAGTGAATTACAGGCTTCGAGATTGGGGCATTTCTCGACAACGCTATTGGGGCTGTCCCATTCCAGTGATCCACTGTTCGGATTGCGGAACAGTGGCTGTGCCGAAAGAAGATTTACCTGTTGTCTTACCAACCGACGTGTCGTTCGACCGTCTTGGTAATCCGCTTGATCACCACCCAAGTTGGAAATTTACAAAATGCCCTAAGTGCCAAGGTGATGCTGTTCGTGAAACCGACACCATGGACACGTTCGTTGACTCATCATGGTATTTTGCAAGATTTACGGATGCCAATAATACATCCGCGCCAATGTCACGCGAGATTGCCGATCACTGGTTGCCTGTAGATCAGTATATTGGTGGCATTGAGCACGCCATTCTTCACCTTCTCTACGCGCGTTTCTTTACGCGCGCGTTGAAGAAGATTGGTTTAGTCGGGATTTCTGAACCCTTCAGGGGACTGTTCACCCAAGGCATGGTGGTTCACGAAACCTATAAATCATCGACAGGAGAATGGCTTCAGCCAACAGAAGTTGAGTTTAGCAACGGACCCGCAGGCCGTATTGCTGTATCACTTGCTGATGCTTCGCCCGTTTCTATTGGTGCTATCGAAAAGATGTCGAAGTCCAAGCGAAACACTATTGATCCAGAAGACATCATGAATTCGTTAGGCGCTGATACCGCGCGACTGTTCATGCTGTCCGATTCCCCACCTGAGCGCGATGTCATTTGGAGCGAAGAAGGTGTGCATGGATCGTTTAGATATGTCCAGCAAGTATGGCGTTTGATCGGTGACATAGCATCTCTCGCACCAGACACTTTTTCTGATATTCCAACGGCCTTTTCAAAAGAAGCCATGGATATCCGGCGTGGCGTGCATTCTCATTTGGCGCGCGTGGAAGAAAATATCGAGAGACTTCGGTTCAATACTTCGATTGCAGAAATTAGAAAGTTGACCAATTTTCTTGGTGTCACACTCAGCGAAATTGATACTGTTCCATCTAACGATGTTGTCTTTGCATTCCGGGAAGCGGCAGAGATTGTTGTTCGTATGTTTGCGCCGATGATGCCGCATCTTGCTGAGGAATGCTGGTCCGTTCTTGGTTTCAAAACTCCAGTATCGGAGGCGACTTGGCCAACAGTAGACGCTAGTCTAACTGCAAAGGACGAGATCATTCTGCCCGTGCAAGTGAATGGTAAAAAACGAGGCGAGATTTGTGTCGCCGCTGATGCTGATGAAAGTCATATTAGAGCTGAAGCACTTCAGCTTGAGGCTGTGCAAAAGACTTTGGACGGTCGTACTCCAACAAAAATTATCATCGTTCCGAAAAGGATCGTCAATGTTGTCTTATAATCATCTTTTCAAGATAGGCTTGATTGGTTCCCTGTGCGGTCTTCTCGCGGGCTGTTTACAACCGATGTACGGCGGGTTGGAAGGTGGCGAGCTTCGTTCGAAGTTAGCTGCCGTTAGAATTGAACCGATTCCAGAACGTCTCGGTCATTATCTCAGCAACGAACTCGGCTTTGGGCTTAATGGTACTGGCTCCGAGATATCGCCACTTTACAAATTAACAATCGCGGCGAAAGAGCGTGTTGAAGCACCTCTGGTTGACACCGTTAGCGGACGCGCAACTGCTGCGAACATCGTTGTTGATGCGAGCTATAAATTATTTCGCTTGAGTGACGGAGCCTTGATTGCGGATGGTGTTGCCTTTTCCGCAGCGGGTTATGATCGCTCCAGCCAAAGATTTGCAAATATTAGAGCAGCCCGAGACGCTGAGATTAGGGATGCTAAAAACCTAGCTGATCAGATTAAGACACGACTAGCTGCTGCGCTGCAGAGTGAGCGGTAGAAAGAATGCTCGTTCGTCATCGTGAAGCGGATACGTTTTTAAAAAAGTCGCATGATGGCGTCGGCTTTTACCTTTTGTTTGGAACGGACGAGGGCCTTGTTCATGAACGATCAAGGGCGATTTGCTCTTTATATAAAAGGAAGAGTGCCGAGGAGACGGAGCTAATCCAATTCGATGGAGATCAGCTAGCTGGTGATCCTGGCTTATTGGTTGATGAGGTCTGTTCACTGGGTTTGTTTGCACAGAAGAAAGTTGTTCTAATCTCGGCCGGTTCGAAAAATTTTGTTCCTGCGATCGAACTGTGCAGTGAAGGGGACCCCAAAGGAACGCCGGTGATTATTTTGGCCGGCGCCCTGCGACCCGATCATCAGCTTCGGAAATTATTTGAGCGTGATCGAAAGATGGTTGCGATTGAGTGTTATCCAGATTCTGTGGCTGAGTTGCGATCATTAATTCAAAATGCTGCCGCCGAACACGGAATGAAAATCGCGCCTGCCCCACTCAATGATCTCTCATTGGCTCTGGGCGAGGATAGACTTTCCACTCGTATGGAGCTTGAGAAGCTATTTCTTTATTGCACCGGTCAATCAACTATTGAGGCCGACGATATCACCCAAATTGGGTCGGATACATCAGACCCAATGGTCGATGAGCTGACTGGATATATTTTTGGTCGTAGTCGAAAGCAGGCCTCAGGCACCATCGTAAAGCTCCTTCGTAGCGGACACGACCCTAGCGTATTGTTAGGTAACTTGCTGCGCTATGGGGCCCTTCTTTGCCGTGCAAAAGTTTTGATCGATGATGGCGAGCAGCAAGACGCAGCTTTGCAAAAGGCCTCTCGTCTATTGGGCTTCTTTGGACGGACCCAAAAGGCTGACACGCACATTAGGATGTGGTCGAGTCAGCGGCTGTTAAGGGCAGTGCAGGTGTTTTCAATCTGCATAGAACGCGTGCGCAGAGAGCCTAAGCTTTCACATGCTCTCACAGTTCGTGCGGTTTGGTCCGTTTCCAGCTGACATACATAATTAATGTATGCGCTTACAAAAACCATCCAGCTGCTCAAGCGTGCTATACTGAATTCGCACTTCGCCTTTTTCGCCTGAATTCTTGATTGAAACTCGCAACCCCAACAGGTCAGTAAGAAGCTTTTCAAGCGCGAGCGTATCGGCATCCTTATGTACGGACACGACTGGACGTGATTTCAGCTCATCAGCCGCTGTTGGAGACTGAACAATTTTTTCAAGCTCACGAACGGACATACCTGACTGAACAACTTTTTTAGCGAGCGTGTCCGGATCTTCTGCAGATAATAGTGCGCGCGCGTGGCCGGCAGACAGGCTTCCATCAATTAAAAGTGCCTTCGTTGCATCTGGAAGCTTCAACAATCGAAGCGTATTTGCAACATGGCTTCTGCTCTTACCGATAATCTTAGCAAGATCACTTTGTGAATAACTAAATTCATCAATTAACTTTTGATAGCCAGCAGCCTCTTCAAAAGCATTCAGGTCTGCACGTTGAACATTTTCGATAATCGCAAGTTCGAGCGCTTCCTTATCGCTAACTTCTAGGACGGATACTGGAATTTCGTGAACACCTACGCGTTGCGCCGCTCTCCAACGCCGCTCTCCAGCAATAATTTCATAAACATCAGCAACGCCCGGTATGGAGCGGACAATGATAGGCTGGATAATGCCCTTTTCTTTAATCGAATTAGACAGATCCTCCAGCTCACTCTCAGAGAATGTCTTTCTAGGATTACTGGGATTGGGTCGAAGAAACTCGATCGGGACGCGCTTTTGACCGCGGGCTCTTTCAAGTGAATTCTGGTCTTCGCCTACGTCACCAATCAACGCAGCTAGTCCGCGGCCTAACCGGGAGCGTGTTTCATCAGCCATTTTAGTCTTACCTATTATTAAGCTGCCCTAAGGCGATGTTCACGTTGAATAACTTCGGACGCCAATTTTAAATAGGCCTGACTTCCACTGCATTTAAGATCATATAGCAAGACGGGCTTGCCGTGAGACGGCGCCTCAGAAACACGCACGTTCCTTGGAATTACCGTATCATAAACTTTTTCGCCCATAAATTGACGAACATCCGAAACAACCTGTGTGGCTAGATTGTTTCTAGGATCAAACATAGTCAAAACAACACCATGGATTGTAAGGCCTGGGTTCAAGGTTTTTTTGACCTGATCCACAGTCGACAGAAGCTGAGACAATCCCTCAAGAGCAAAAAACTCGCACTGCATGGGAACTAAAACGCTATCAGCAGCAGACAAAGCATTGATAGTCAAAAGATTCAAAGACGGGGGGCAATCCACCAAAATATAAGTGAAACTCTGGTCGGTGACTTCCATCGCTTTCATCTCGCGAACCGCTGTGCGCAACTTGAAAGCCCTGTCCTTGTGTGAGGATATTTCAAGCTCAACACCAAGCAAGTCGAGCGTTGATGGGGCAACAAAAAGCCTTGGGACGGCCGTGGCCCGAATTACATCGGCCAAGGAATGTTCGCCAATCATCACATCATAGGTCGAGCGATCACGAGTACGACGATCAATCCCCAAACCTGTGGATGCGTTGCCTTGAGGGTCAAGATCAATAATCAATACCCTCTCTCCAATTGCGGCGAGTGCAGTACCAAGATTGATTGCTGTTGTCGTTTTTCCGACCCCGCCCTTTTGATTGGCGAGTACAATTACTCTTGGCGAAGATTGGGATTCCACGAACGTCCTCACTTCAGTTGGCGTCGGACGCAAGCAATACGCCCCTCTTCCAAAGTAAGACTTTGGACAAGATCTATAGCGAACCTACTATTAATTGCTACTTTGGTCAATTCAGACGCTATATCTTGTCCCTTCAAGAATAGACCAAGGGCACCGTTTTCCAGCATTGAATGCGACATTTCTATTAGCTGGGACAATGGCGCGAGCGCCCGAGCACTTACAATGTCAACATCCCCAAGGTCAGGGACTACATCGGCAATTCGACCGCAATGAACTTGAACTGGCGTTCCTGTTTCACGTGAAACAGTTCTTAGGAACGAACATTTTCTCGCGTCGCTTTCGATTAAATGAAAAACAGTGTCATCTGCTGTTAGAATTGCACAGACCATTCCCGGAAATCCAGCACCGGATCCTAGGTCAGCCCATACCTTTGGAGCTTTCGCGTGCGCCAAAATCTGGGCAGAATCCGCAAAATGTCGGGTCCAAATGGCATCTAAGGTAGATGGCGCAACGAGATTCATCATCCCTTGCCAGCGAATGAGCAGCTTTTCATAAAGCTCGAGCTTTTCCATTGCCTCAATCGGAAAATCAAACGTCCTAGAAAAGAACTCTCTATCTCTGGTGACGCTCACTTACGCCACCCGCTGCTTCAGTAGTCTGACGTGTGTTAGTAAAAGGCCGATCGCGGCCGGAGTGATACCTTCAATGCGCGACAATTGACCTATTGTTTCGGGCCGCAACTGCTTTAACCGAAGTGCCAACTCCGTCGACAGCCCGGAAATACCTAAAAATTCAAAATTTTCGGGTATTTCAATGGCCTCATCACGTTGAACCGCTTTAATATCTGCCAATTGCCTGTCCAGGTAGACACTATACTTAGCGTCACGTTCAAGCTGATTGGAAATTGATGCCGGAGCCGAATCAAATTGCGGCCAGACCTCTTTTATAGCATCGAAGCTAACATCCGGCCGGGTCAACAAATCAAGCGCCGATCGTCTAACGCCATCAGCGTTGATCTTAAGACCATAATTTGCCGCCTCATTGGGTGTTAAGGCCACAGATTCAAGTTCTTTCCGCAAATTGCCGATTGCGGCCATCTTTTCGGAATGAAAATTTTTCCTACCATCACCAACGCACCCAAGGTCTATGCCAATACCGGTTAACCGCTGATCCGCATTATCTGCCCTTAAGCTAAGGCGAAACTCAGCACGTGAGGTAAACATCCGATACGGTTCAGTAACGCCCCTCAATATAAGATCGTCAACCATAACCCCAATATAAGCAACGGAACGACTTAATGTTAACGCCTTTCCGCCCGAAGCTCGCCGGGCAGCATTAATTCCTGCCAAAATCCCCTGTGCACCAGCCTCCTCGTAGCCGGTTGTTCCATTGATCTGTCCAGCAAAAAACAGACGTTTAATCTTTTTTGTTTCTAACGAAGCTGTCAGTTCACGTGGATCAACGAAGTCATACTCGACGGCGTACCCATAGCGGAAAACTTCAACATTATTTAAACCTGGTATGGTCTTCAGAAATTTAAGCTGAACATTTTCTGGAAGCGACGTTGAAATACCATTCGGATAGATCGTCACGTCATCGATTCCTTCTGGCTCCAGAAATATCTGATGGCTCTCCCGATCAGCAAATCGACTAACCTTGTCCTCAATCGAAGGGCAATATCGTGGACCACGACCGGATATCGCACCGGAGTAAACTGGCGATAATTTCAAATTATCTCTTATAACCTCGTGCCCCTCCTCGGTGGTACGGGTGATGAAACAGTTCACCTGTTTCCGATCAATACTTTTTGTTAAAACAGACATAGGATCGGCAACGACGTCGCCGGGCTGCGGCTCAAGAACAGACCAATCAATGGTTCGTCCATCGAGTCTCGCGGGTGTGCCCGTCTTAAGCCGGCCTAACTTGAAAGAATATTTCTCTAATTTTTTGCCTAGCTCAACAGCCGATTTGTCTCCAACCCGCCCGGCTTCGTATGTTTTTTCTCCAACATGAATAATTCCACGCAAAAAGGTTCCTGCCGTTAAAACAACCGCTCCGGCAATTATAGTGTCGCCAGATCCAGTCTTAACTCCTTCAATCACATCATCCTTGATGATAAAATCAGTGACTTCGGCTTCCAAAATTGAAAGGTTTTTTGTCGTAGCCAATTCGTTTTGAATGAAAGAACGGTAGAGCGCCCTGTCCGCTTGAACACGTGGCCCCCAAACAGCGGAGCCCTTAGATCTATTTAACAACCGGAAATGAATTCCTGCATAATCTGCGGCACGCCCCATCAAGCCATCGAGAGCATCAATTTCTCTCACTAAATGACCCTTTCCAATCCCGCCAATCGCGGGATTGCAGGACATTTCACCAATTGTTTCGAAGCGATGAGTAATCAGTAGTGTCTGCGCACCCATACGCGCCGAAGCAGCGGCCGCCTCAGAGCCAGCATGCCCGCCACCAATTACAATGACATCAAACGTCCGCATCTGAGCTCCAGGATGTTTCACGTGAAACACTTCATTTCCCAATACAAAATTTCGAGAAGATATTGCCGAGAATATCCTCCACATCAATGCGCCCCGTTAGGCTTTCGAGTGCATAGAGAGCGGAGCGAAACTCCTCCGCTATGAACTCAGGCTGCGATCTAACGTCCAAGGATCGGCATCTGGATAATGCCATCAAAGCTCGGTCCACGCAGCCACGTTGCCTTTCGTTAAATAGCATAACTGGCTCAGAGGGGCTGACACAGCTCAAGGCTCTTGCTTCAATTTCAGCCAACAACTCATTGATGCCTTCACCGGTCACGGTCGAAATCGAATACCCATCACAACCATAACCCGTTCTCAAGTCGGCCTTGGTACGGACCCGAATCGTCGACGCATCATCAATATCATCATCTAATAATCCGGTGTCATCTAGCCAAAGCGTCAAATGTGCTTGGCCCATCTTCCTCCGAGCTCTGGCTATCCCCATGAGCTCTACGGGATCGTTAGTGTCTCTAATTCCAGCGGTGTCACACAAAACAACAGATAGCCCCTTAAGACTTACTTTAACCTCCAAGAGATCGCGTGTGGTCCCAGCATATTCGGAAACAATTGCAACATCTCGGCCGGCGATATGATTCAGGAGGCTCGATTTTCCCGCATTCGGAGGGCCGGCTAATGCGACCACATATCCATCTCTAACAATCTCTGCCCGGTCAATAGAAGCTCGAGCAACTAGAAGGGTGTCTTCCAAAGACTGGATCAAGGTGGCTAATTTATCAGAAATCTCTGGCGTCACATCGGCCTCATCTGAAAAATCCAGACTGGCCTCGATAAGACTAAGGGCATCAATCAATTGTTGCTTCCAGAGTTGAGCGCGGATCCCGTAATTCCCGCTAACGCCCAACAGAGCCTGCTGTCTTTGACATTCGGTTTCCGAATGAATCAAATCACCAAGGGCCTCGACTTCAAGCAAATCCATTTTGCCATTTAGAAAAGCACGTTGGGTGAACTCTCCCGGATCAGCCGTCCTTAAGCTCGGTTCATTCCCGAGCGCCCTCAATATGGCGACTTCAACAGCCCTACTTCCGTGAACCTGAAATTCCAAACAATCTTCGCCCGTAAAACTTCTGGGCCCTTCAAACCAAATTGCTAAACCTCGGTCCAATACATCATTCGTATTCGGAGAACGGATGGCCACACATTCCACTTTCCTTAAGGACAGCGGCCTACCAATAAAGCGAACCATCACTGAACGAGCATGGGGCCCTGAAACGCGAATGACCGATACGCCAGATGGCCCAGGACCAGACGCTAACGCGAAGATCGTGTCGCCTCCACCCATTGCACCACCCAGCCAAGACGCACAACAAAACTAGGTATTCATTGACTCGAAGAAGCTTGAATTACCCTTAGGTGTCTCACGAAGTTTACCCAACAAGAATTCAATCGCGTCAACCGTACCCATTGGATTCAAAATACGTCGGAGCACATACATCTTTTTCAAGATATCCGGAGGAACCAACAATTCCTCCTTTCGAGTTCCCGAACGTGTGATGTCAATTGCAGGGAAGGTGCGCTTATCAGCAACCTTACGATCAAGGATAATCTCCGAATTACCCGTACCTTTGAATTCCTCGAAAATAACCTCATCCATTCTCGATCCAGTCTCAATAAGAGCTGTTGCAATAATGGTAAGCGAACCGCCTTCCTCAATGTTTCGAGCGGCGCCAAAAAAACGCTTAGGTCGCTGGAGGGCGTTAGCATCTACGCCGCCGGTCAACACCTTTCCCGATGAAGGGACGACGGTGTTGTAGGCGCGTCCAAGGCGCGTTATTGAATCGAGAAGAATAACAACGTCACGGCCATGCTCGACAAGCCGCTTAGCCTTTTCGATAACCATCTCCGCCACTTGTACGTGTCTCACGGCCGGCTCATCAAAAGTAGACGAAATAACTTCGCCTTTGACCGATCGCTGCATATCAGTCACTTCTTCAGGGCGTTCATCAATCAACAGAACAATGAGATAACAATCAGGATGATTAGCCGTCACTGATTGGGCTATGTTCTGCAACAATACTGTCTTACCGGTCCTAGGCGGAGCGACAATGAGCGCTCTCTGACCCATACCGATAGGAGCAACTATATCGATAATTCTCGATGATAAATCCTTGCGCGTAGGATCCT
>CAIUDK010000285.1 GCA_903897875.1 uncultured Hyphomicrobiales bacterium | reverse complement strand
TGTCACAGCCGTTGACCAATTTGCAAAAATGGCTGCTACGGTAATCGAAGTCCAAGGATCGCCGCATTACGATTGTTATTGCTGCGTTCAAGTGATTCTCTTACCCATTGGTTGTGAACGATGAAGACCCCATTGCTGGCGGACATGTTCGCGTCGCACCCCTCCCTGATCTCCTCCTATAGCCCCGCATCCAAGCGGAACCTGCCGCTCTCTGGCATTGCGCTGGTTGCCATGTGCATGGCCTTGGCTGGCTGCGATACGATGAGCAGCATGACATCGGGGCGCGGACCGCGCATTGCTGAGATTGAGGCGCCTGACGCCTCGACATCGGTTAACATTGCCTCGCTCACAGAAGTGATCCAGCGCAATCAAACCAATCCTGAGCCCTTCAACACACGCGGCATCGCCTATGCCCGTGTTGGTCGCTATCAAGAAGCGATTGCTGATTTCACAGCAGCCATCAAGCTTGATCCTAACCATGCAGCCGCGCTCACCAACCGCGCGCTGGCTGAGCGCCAGATCAACAAGAACGATCTTGCGCTTGTCGATTTCAACAAAGCGGTCTTGGCCAATCCAAACCATGCGCCTGCCTATTTGGGCCGCGCCAATCTCTTGCGCTCGCAGGGCAATCTTGCCGACGCGCTCAGCGATCTCGATCAAGCGATCCGCCTCAATCCAGAAGCCGCGCAAGCCTTTCATGCGCGCGGCCTGATCCATCAGCGCAATGGCAATCATGCGCGCGCTGTGACGGATTTTGACAATGCGATTGACCGCGATCCATTTGCCGCCGCCCCCTATTTGGCACGCGGACAGAGCCTGATTGCGCTTGGGAAATATGAGACGGCGATTGAAGACTTCAATGCCGCGCTCAACGTCAACAATCATAATGCCGATGCCTGGGCGAGCTTGGGTCAGGCTTATGAGAAGAGCGGCAATAAGCCCAAGGCCGCAGAGTCTTATCAGCGCGCTTTGACGGTCAATCCAAACCAATCGGTGGCACGCGAAGGCCAGAACCGCGTGGGACGCCCACCATCTTGAAAATGCGGGTGGCCTAAGCAGCCCCATCAAAACAAAAAAGCCGCATCGCCCATCAGGCCATGCGGCTTTTTTTGTGAGTGCTGTTGGCCCTTAGTGGCCGAGCGCCTTGACGATGTTCTCAACCATTTTCTTGGCGTCGGCAAACAACATCATCGTGTTGTCTTTGAAAAACAATTCATTCTCAACGCCGGCATAGCCTGAGCCCATGCCACGTTTGATAAAGAGAACGGTCTTGGCTTTCTCAACATCCAGAATTGGCATGCCATAGATCGGTGATGTTGGATCGGTCTTCGCCGCTGGATTGGTCACATCATTGGCGCCAATCACAAAGGCCACATCGGTCTGACCAAATTCCGAGTTGATATCTTCCAACTCGAACACTTCATCATACGGCACATTGGCTTCGGCCAGCAGCACATTCATATGGCCGGGCATGCGCCCTGCAACCGGATGAATGGCATATTTCACATCGACGCCTTCGGCCTTCAACAGATCGCACATTTCACGCAAAGCATGCTGCGCTTGAGCGACCGCCATGCCATAGCCCGGCACGATGATCACCTTGCCTGCATTCTTCATGATGAAGGCTGCATCTTCTGCCGAGCCTTGCTTGACGGGACGCGTCTCAACTGCACCCGCACCAACTGCCGCACTTGTGTCACCACCAAAGCCACCCAAAATGACGGACACGAACGAACGGTTCATGCCCTTGCACATAATGTAGGAGAGGATCGCACCCGATGAGCCCACCAAGGCGCCGGTGATGATGAGTGCAAGATTGCCAAGCGTGAAGCCAATGCCCGCCGCAGCCCATCCCGAATAGGAATTGAGCATCGACACAACAACCGGCATATCAGCGCCACCAATGGGCACAATCAACAACACGCCAATCGTGAGTGCTGCCAAAACAATCAGCCAGAAAATCAGGTGACTTGCTGTTCCAAAGAAGATGGCAATCATCACCACCAAGGCACCGGCCAAAGCCAGATTGATGACATGGCGCTGTGGCAAAAGAATTGGCTTGCCCGACATGCGACCATCGAGTTTCAAAAACGCAATGATGGAGCCGGTGAACGTCACCGCACCGATGGCCGCACCAATCGCCATTTCAATCAAGCTTGCGCCGTGAATATCGGTGGGCGTACCAATGCCAAAAGCTTGCGGCGCATAGAGCGCACCAGCGGCCACCAACACGGCCGCCAAACCCACAAGCGCATGAAAGAATGCCACAAGCTGCGGCATCGCTGTCATTTGCACAGTGCGCGCACGCCATGCGCCAATGCCACCACCGATGGCGATGCCCGACAACACCATCACCCAGCTCGTCAAGCTGGAGGGCAATTTATACAAAAGGGTCGTTCCAATCGCGATCCCCATACCAATCATGCCAAACAAATTGCCTTGGCGTGAGGTTGCAGGAGACGACAGTCCGCGCAGAGCGAGGACGAACAAAATACCCGACACAAGATAGAGAATGGCTGCAAAATTGGCGCTCATGCGATCAGCCCTTCTTCTTGTACATGGACAACATTCGCTCAGTGACGAGGAAGCCACCAAAAATATTCACCGAGGCGAGGATCAAAGCGATAAAGCCAAACAAGCGCGCCCACAAAGGCCCCTCATCACTAAAGGCCCCCGCATCCACGCCCACCGACAATAGCGCACCCACAACAATCACTGACGAGATGGCATTGGTCACCGACATCAGCGGCGTATGCAGCGCTGGCGTCACCGACCAGACGACGTAATAACCAACGAAGACAGCGAGTGCGAAAATCGCGAGCCGGAAGACGAAGGGATCAACACCGCCGCCACTGGCCGCATGCGCCGCCTCGCCAGCGGCAATCGCCACTTGATCGGCGTAGGTGTGCGCCGCCCCTTGCACCGCATCGAGAAATTGCTTCGTCGCATCAGTCGCCATTGGAATATCCTTCCAGAATTACCGCGCTAGAATTACCGCGCGAAAGATCGCTAGGCTTTGACTTGAAAATTGGGATGAACAACCGCGCCCGCGCGGGTCAGCAATGTTGCCTTGACCAGCTCATCATCCCATTTGGGCGCAAAGCTTTTCGTCTCTTTGTCGATCATGGTTTCAACAAACGAGAATAGGTTTTTGGCATAGAGGCTTGATGAGGTCGCAGCCAAGCGTCCCGGCATGTTGAGATGGCCAACAATCTTGACGCCATTGTCGGTGACAACAATCTCACCGGGCTTTGAGAGTTCGCAATTGCCGCCGCGCTCGACGGCCAGATCCACAATCACCGAGCCAGCTCGCATAGACGCCACCATCGCCGCGCTCACCAATTTGGGTGCGGGACGGCCGGGGATGAGAGCGGTGGTGATGACAATGTCTTGCTTGGCGATATGGGTCGCAATCAATGCTGCTTGCTTGGCCTGATAATCGGCCGACATTTCCTTAGCATAGCCGCCAGAGGTTTCTGCCTGTTTGAATTCTTCGTCTTCAACGGCGACAAATTTTGCGCCCAGAGACTCAACCTGTTCCTTGGTGGCCGGGCGCACATCGGTCGCCGTCACAATCGCACCCATGCGGCGCGCCGTAGCAATCGCCTGCAAACCAGCAACACCAACACCCATGATAAATATACGCGCGGCTGGCACAGTGCCCGCAGCCGTCATCATCATGGGCAGAGCGCGCCCATATTCTGCTGCGCCATCAATGACGGCGCGATAACCTGAGAGATTGGCTTGCGAGGACAACACGTCCATCACCTGCGCACGCGTGATGCGTGGCATCAGCTCCATCGCAAACGCATTTAAGCCTGCATCCGCGAGAGCTTTGAGTTCAACCTCATGCCCATAGGGGTCCATGATGGCAATCACAGCCGCACCATTTTTGAGATGCGCAATCTCGTCGCTGGCGGGGCGGCGCACTTTGAGCACGATGTCAGCATCGGCCAATGCGAGTGCAGCTGATGGCTCCACCTTCGCACCAGCGGCCTGATAATCGGCGTCTGTCACGCCAGAGCGCAGACCCGCACCGGCTTGGACAACCACCTCAGCACCCAAGCCAATGTAGCGCTTCACCATATCTGGTGTTGCAGCCACGCGGCTTTCAATCGGATCAGTTTCAGCAGGAATGGCTATTCTCATGAAGGCGGCTCCGAAATGATAACTCATCAACCAACTTCGCGAGCCTTGCCCGCCAAATTCAATCCGAAGTGATCAAAGCAGCGTGAGGGCCATAGCCACGACAATCAGAACTGTTCCGATCGTGCCCCATTTTGCCATCTTGATGAACAGCGCGAATGTGCGGTCATGTTCTGCATAATCCATCGCAGGATGTCCGTCGGTGGATGCGTGATGATCTGCCATAATACCCTCGTTTAAGGCGCCCCTCATCGGGACCGTATCCTT
>CAIUDK010000284.1 GCA_903897875.1 uncultured Hyphomicrobiales bacterium | reverse complement strand
TCTCTCGACACGGGGCAAAGCGCCCAACCTCTCCTTCACCGATGCGCTGCTGGCTGGGCTAGCGCGCGACGGCGGCCTATATTTGCCTCAGACCTATCCGAGCCTAAGCGCTGCGCAAATCGCAGGCTTTGCTGGCCGGCCTTATGCTGAAGTGGCCGAAGCGGTCATCAGCCCGTTTGTGGGTGGCGAGATTGAAGCCGGCGCGTTTAGCGCGATGATCAAAGCCGCTTACGCCACCTTCCGCCATCCAGCTGTGACGCCCCTCACGCAGATTGGCGACAATCTGTTTGTGCTCGAACTCTTCCACGGCTCGACGCTCGCGTTCAAAGACGTAGCGATGCAATTGTTGGGTCGCATGATGGATCATGCGCTCAAGGCGCGGGGTCAACGCGCCACAATCGTTGGTGCAACATCGGGCGACACGGGTGCAGCAGCGATTGAAGCGTTTCGTGGTTTGGAAATGGTGGATGTGTTCATCCTCTATCCACATGGTCGCGTGTCGGATGTGCAGCGTCGTCAAATGACGACCGTTGCGGCTGACAACATTCACACCATCGCGTTGGAAGGCAATTTTGACGATGCGCAAGCCATCGTGAAAGGCATGTTCAACAATCATGCGTTTCGTGATCGCCTCAATCTGTCAGGTGTTAATTCGATCAATTGGGCGCGCGTCATGGCGCAGGCTGTGTATTATTTCACCAGCGCTGTTGTGCTGGGTGGACCCCAGCGCAAAGTTTCCTTCACTGTGCCAACCGGAAATTTTGGTGACGTGTTGGCTGGCTATATCGCCAAGCGCATGGGCCTGCCCATTGAACGCCTTGTGATTGCCACCAACGAGAACGACATTCTGGCGCGCGCGTTAGAAACTGGCGTTTACGAAGTCACCGGCGTCCACGCCACGCAATCGCCGTCGATGGACATTCAAGTGTCATCGAACTTTGAGCGCTTGTTGTTTGAAGCCTATGGCCGCGATGCCAATGCCATTTGCGGCTTGATGGATAATCTTGCGCAATCTGGTCGCTTTGAAATTGCACCGGGTCCACTCAAAAGCATCCGCGCTGAATTTGATGCGATGCGCACGGGCGAGACAGGCACAGCCAAAGAGATCGCACGCACTTTTGCTGAGTGCGGCTATTTGCTCGATCCACATACCGCTGTTGGCGTTCATGCAGCGCGCAAAAAAGTATTGGATGCGCCTGCAACACCAATGGTTGTGCTGGGCACCGCCCATCCTGCCAAGTTCACGGCAGCGGTCAAGAGCGCCACTGGCATTCATCCGCCATTGCCTGCGCACTTGCACGATTTGATGGAGCGCAAAGAGCACTTCACCGTTCTGCCAAACGATCAGTCGAGCATCGAAGCTTTCATTAGCAAACGCTCACGGGCCACTGCATGAGTTTAGAAATCACGACATTGCCGTCGGGACTGCGGATCGTCACCGACACGATGCGTGATTTAGAAACAACGTCGCTGGGCGTGTGGGTCAATGCTGGCTCACGCCATGAAGCGGCGCATGAACACGGCCTGTCGCATTTGCTGGAGCATATGGCGTTCAAAGGCACGCATCGGCGCAGTGCGCGGGTGATTGCCGAAGATATGGAAGCCGCTGGCGGCGATTTGAACGCAGCGACGTCGGTTGAACACACCGCCTATTATGCGCGCGTTCTTGGCAGTGATGCTGGATTGGCGCTCGACATCATCGCTGATATTTTGACCGATAGCGTGTTTGAGGAAGACGAACTCACGCGCGAAAAAAATGTCATCTTGCAAGAGATTGGCGAAACACAAGATACGCCTGACGATCTTGTGTTTGATTTGCTCAACGCCGCTGCCTTTCCTGATCAAGCGATTGGCCGCCCTATTCTGGGCACGCCCGAAACCGTTTCCGGTTTTAATCGCGGTGCCATTCAAGCCTATCTTGATCGCCATTATGCGGGACCGATTTCTGTCGTGGCCGCTGCAGGTGCTGTCGATCATGCGCGCCTTGTTGAAGAGAGTGCGCATCGCTTTTCAACTTTCCAGCCTGTTGTTCAGCGCGACATGATCCCCGCTATCTATCAAGGCGGGCAAAAGCTTGCGCCCAAGCGGATTGAACAAACCCATTTGGTTGTTGGCTTTGGAAGCGTGTCGTTTCGCGATCCCATGAACTATGCCGCCCATGTGTTTGCCCAAGCCGTTGGTGGGGGCATGTCGTCACGTCTGTTTCAGGATGTGCGGGAACGACGCGGCCTTGCTTATTCGGTCTATAGTTTCCAATGGGGCTATGAGGACACAGGCCTGTTTGGCTTTTATGCCGCCACTGGTCCCAAGGATGTGGCCGAGGTGATGAAAGTCTCGCTCGATTGTTTGATGGAGGCCAGCGAGACACTGACCGAAGTCGAGATCAACCGCGCCAAGGCGCAGATGAAAGTCTCGCTGCTAACCGCCCTCGAATCACCCAGCGCACGCGCCGAGCAGATTGCCCGCCATATGCTGGCCTTTGGGCGGGTGATTGATCGCACCGAAATTATCGAAAAAATTGACACTTTAAGCTTGGCAGATGTGCTCAAGGCAGGACAAACTATTTTGGCGACGGAAACAACCGTGGCTGCCGTGGGTTCTGTAGGCAAAGTGCTCGACCCTATTCGCATCAAAGAACGGGTCCAAAAACGCTGAGAGGTTTTATGGCTCTGTTTGGGCTTGGACCATTTGGGCTTGGGTCATTTGGCCTCTTCGACGCCAGTCATCTGGTGCGCGGGCGGGACGTCTATCTGCGCCCCTGCCAGCTAAAGGACTTCGAGGCATGGGCTGAGCTGCGTGCCAAGAGCCGAGACTTTTTGGTGCCGTGGGAGCCAACTTGGCCCGACGATGACCTCACCCGCAACGCCTTTCGCGCCCGCCTGCGCCGGATATGCGCCGAGATTGACCGCGACGAGGCCTATTCCTTCCTCATCTTCCGCAATTCAGACGACGCCTTGCTGGGCGGCATCACGGTGGGGCAAGTGCGCCGCGGCGTCGCCCAATGCGCCACGCTTGGCTATTGGATTGGTGCCCCCTATGCCCAGCAGGGCTATATGGGCAAAGCCATCCAAGCCGCCCTCTCGTTTGGCTTTGGCACGCTACGCCTGCATCGGATGGAGGCTGCCTGCCTGCCCCACAATACGGCCTCAAAACGCCTGTTAGAGCGGACCGGGTTCATGCGCGAGGGGCTGGCGCGGTCTTATCTGCGCATCAACGGAGCTTGGCAGGACCACGTGCTGTTTGCGATGCTGGAGTCCGATTTGCGCAATATGCCCAGAAAATAGCCTGAAACTTCAAGCTTTGCAGTCAAAAGCTTGCCCTTCCTCTCTGCGCGTTCTACCAATCACACTTCCGACAAGGTCAGGGTCCAAGCGGGGCTGACATTCAATTGGTTTAGGGCGCCCAATCGGCGCTCTCGGTTTGATAGGGCAACGTGCGGCGGCTTCTCTCCCCATTCTTGGCACTGATGATTCTCGCTGGATCACTGCAATCGGCTGCAGCGATTGAATCCAGCCGTGTGCCTTTGGACGCCCAAGCCATTGATCTGACAACGGTGGTCGAGCGCTACTCCCAGCAGGGCGACAGACTGCAAGTCTCCACGGCGCCCGGCTCGGATGGCATTGTGCGCCGTATTGAGGTCAGCGCCCGCGAAGTTGGCACCCAGCCCTCATGGATTGTGTTCGCCCTCACCAATGACACTGACGAGCAGATCGAGCGCCTGATTGTGGCGCCGCATTTTCGTCTGGTCGGCTCTGGCGTCATCTGGCCCGATCTTGGTGCGTCGCGCCTCTCGGCCATCACCGCCAGCCAAGGCTTTCCGCCAGAGCGTGAAGATTCAACCGATGCTGACGTCTTCCGCCTAACGCTCGACCCTGGCACCACCGTCACCTATGTGGGCGAGTTGCGCACACCCAATCTGCCCCAAATCTATCTGTGGGAACCCGACGCCTACAAAGACAAGGTGACAAGCCTCACACTCTACAAGGGCATTGTGATTGGCATTGCCGGCCTGCTCGCTTTGTTCCTCACCATCGTTTTTGTCGTCAAAGGCGCTGTTATTTTTCCTGCCGCAGCCGCATTGGCTTGGTCGGTGCTGATTTATGTCTGCATCGACTTTGGCTTCTGGGGAAAATTACTGGGTGCTGCTGGCGAGGCGGATCGTGTTTGGCGCGCGGGCGCTGAAACCGTTTTGGCCGCGACCCTGCTGGTCTTTTTGTTTGCCTATCTCAATCTCAATCGTTGGCATGTGCGCGCCTCTTGGTGGGCGATGGGCTCTTTGGCCTTTTTGACCGCACTCGTTGGTTTGGCTGTTTATGATGCGCCCATTGCCGCTGGTGTGGCACGTATTTCTATCGCCACTGTGGCCGGCGTCGGCTTCATTCTCGTGATCTATCTCTCCACGCATGGCTATGACCGCGCGGTGATGCTGATCCCAACATGGTTTCTCCTGCTGCTCTGGGTGTGCGCGGCTGCCTTCACTGTGACGGGCTCGCTCACCAGCGATCTCGTGTCGCCTGCTCTTGTGGGCGGACTTGTGCTGATCGTGATGTTGATTGGTTTTACCGTCATGCAAAACGCCTTTGCCGGCGGCAGTTTGGCGATGGGCGCAATGACCGATTCCGAGCGTCGCGCACTGGCCTTTACGGGCTCAGGCGATGTGATTTTCGATTGGGATGTGGCAACCGATCACATTTTCGTCAGCGCAGAAATCGAACAGCAACTGGGTTTGCGTCGCGGTGATTTGGAAGGCCCAGCTTCGGCGTGGCTCGACATTCTCCACTCATTCGATCGTGATCGCTACAGCGCCTGCCTCGACACAGTTCTCGAACAACGTCGTGGACGCATTGCGCTCGACTTCCGTCTCCGCGCTGTTGATGGCCATTATCTTTGGTACATCCTCAAAGCTCGCCCGGTTGTGGGCGCTGATGGCGAAGTGATCCGCGTGATTGGCACACTCAGCGATGTGACTGAGTCCAAAACCTCGGAAGAACGTCTGCTGCAAGATGCTGTGCACGACAATCTCACCGGCCTACCCAATCGTGAATTGTTCTTTGATCGGCTAGAAGCTGCGCTGCTTCATGCGCGCGACGGACGCGCCAGCCCAACTGTGATTACGATTGATCTGGATCGCTTTCGACAGGTCAATGATACGGTTGGCTTGACGGCTGGCGATTCCATTTTGCTGACGGCAGCGCGCAGGCTTGGTCGCTTGCTCAAACCGCAAGATACATTGGCGCGCATTTCCAGCGATCAATTTGGTATTATTCTTCTGTCTGAGACTGAAACCGATCCGGTGATTTCGCTGGCCGATACCATTCGCCGCGTGCTCTCAACGCCTGTGTCGTTCAGCGAGCATGAAATTGCGCTGACTGCTTCGATTGGTATTTCGCTTTACGATCCAAAAATTCATCCCAAGCCAGATGATATTTTGAAAGACGCCGAAATCGCGATGGCGCATGCCAAACGCTTTGGTGGCAATCGCATTGAAGTGTTCCGCCCCGGCATGCGCGCACAACGCTCTGATCGCCTGTCACTTGAGGCGGATCTGCGTCGCGCCTTGGATCGCGGCGAATTGAAAGTTGTATTCCAGCCTATCGTGCGTCTTGAAGACCGCACCATCGCAGGTTTTGAAGCTCTACTCCGCTGGGATCATCCGCGCCTTGGCACGCTGAGCCCAAGCGATTTTATTCCCGTTGCAGAAGAAAGCGGATTGATTGTTGACCTAGGCACGTTTGTGCTGGAGCGCACAGCGCGTGAATTGTCTGCATGGCAACAGGCGCTGCAAGTTGAGCCACCGATTTTTGCGACCGTCCATCTGAGCTCGCGCCTCTTGCTGCGCCATGATTTGTTGCATGATGTGAAAGCCGCATTGACGCGCTTCCGTGTCGCACCTGGATCCTTGAAGCTTGAATTGCCCGAAGGTCTCGTGATGGAGAATCCGGAATATGCGGCGCAAATTCTAACCCGCGTCAAAGACCTTGGTGCAGGACTTGTGCTGGATGGCTTTGGCAAAGGCTATTGCTCGATGACCTATCTGCAGCGCTTTCCATTCGACACAATCAAAATTGATAAAACCTTTGTGCGCCAAGATGCCAAGGGCATTCGCCCTATTCTGCTGCGCTCGATGATTGCGCTCGCGCATGATTTGGGAACAGAAGTGATTGCAGAAGGCACAGAGACTGAAGGCGATGCCATTGAGCTGTATCAGCTGGGCTGCGAATTTGCGCAGGGCTATGCGTTTGGCAATCCCATCTCAGCGCTCGACACACGCAAATTGGTCGGCGCCGCTGAGGCTGCGTAAGACTTAAGCGTGGCCCGTTGCTGAAACGAGCATGGCTGGATCAATGCCGATGAGGCGCAAGGCGCGGCCATATTTGCTCTCGCAATCCCGATCAAACACAACATTGGGATCAGCCGGACACGAGAGCCAGCCATTTTGAAGTATCTCAGTCTCCAATTGCCCCGCCGCCCAACCTGCATAACCGAGCGCCAAAACGGCGCGTTCAGGTCCGCCGCCCTTGGCAATGGCGCGCAAAATATCAACCGTCGCCGTGAGGCTAACGGTCTCATCGATCAGCAAGGTTGAATTATCGAGAAAGAAATCTGCTGAATGGAGAACAAACCCACGCCCTGTTTCAACCGGCCCACCTTTTAGCACCTGCACAGCACCCGCCGTTTCAGGTAGATAAATAGCTTCCGCCTCGCTGATGACATCGAGCTGGACGAGCAGATCGGGAAACTTCACCTTGCGAGCAGGCTGATTGACGATAATGCCCATCGCGCCTTCAGATGAATGAGCGCAAATATAGACAACGGCGCGCGCGAAGCGAGAATCTGTCATGCCGGGCATAGCAACAAGCATTTGCCCGTCCAGAAAACTGCTATCTTGATCGCGTGATTTTAAGGTTTTCGTCGCCATGGTTCAAATGTTACGCTTTCATCTTGGCCTAGACAAGGACCGCTCCATGCCCGTGAGACACAACCATCGGTCCAACATCAGACAACGCGTCGCGGGCGCTCTCCGTTGCCTCTCGATGCTTACGCACTTGCGTCCGCTTGGATTGGCACTCTCCATCTTAGGTCTGGCGGGCATCGGCCTAGCTCAGGCTGAAACAGAGACACCATGGACACCGGCACCCAAATCCAGAGTGCGCATCATTGCCGCAGGTGGCTTGAGTAAAACTGGCTTGAGTGACGCTGTCTATCAAATCGGCATTGAGATTTCCTTGGAGGGAAAGGCGCTGACCTATTGGCGCACGCCGGGAGAGGCTGGCATTCCGCCTGAATTCAATTTCACCCGCTCCGACAATCTCGCTCAGGCTGCTGTGTCCTATCCCGCACCGTTTCGGATTGATGAGGCCGGCGGGCAAGCCTTTGGCTATCAGCAAAGCGTGATCTTCCCCATCACCATCCACCCCAAAGATCCTGCGCAAGCTGTCCCGCTCAAACTCGATTTGCACTACGCCGTCTGCGAAAAAATCTGCATCCCTGTGGATGTGACATTGGCCACAGAGCTTGTGCCCTCCCAACTCATCAGCAGCCATGCCGAGGCCTTGGCGCAAGCGCGAGCCTTAGTGCCCGTTGCGCTGACCAAAGGCGTGACCTTGGTGCCTTTGGACAAGACACATTGGCGCGTCACTGTGGCGGCCGAGTTGAAGGGCGTGGGGGACATGTTCGCAGAGGCTCCTGAGGGCTGGTATTTTGAAACCAAGCCTTCCGCGGACCAGAGCTTTGAGCTGGTCTTGCTGGAGCGTCCCAAAAATGGTTCCAACATCGCCGATCCATTGGTGCTGACGCTCGTATCGTCTAAGGGACGCTATGAGATCACAACACATCTCGACGTGGGGCCCGCTTCCCCGTAAAACGGGCAAGCGAGATATAATTATGCGCGTATCGTCGCGCCTATTTTGGGGAGTTTTTTCATGATTAAAGTTGGCGATCACCTGCCAAAGGCAACCTTCACCATCTCCACGGCAGACGGCCCAAAGGCCATCACCACGGATGAAATCTTTGCGGGCAAGACGGTCATCATCTTCGGCGTCCCGGGTGCGTTTACCCCAACCTGCCATCGCAACCATCTACCCGGTTTCCGTGACAAGGCTGCTGAACTCAAGGCACGCGGCGTGGATTCCATCGCAGTTGTGTCCGTCAACGATGTGTTCGTGATGAACGCATGGGCGGAAGCCACCAATGCCAAGGATGCCATCACATTTTTGGCCGATGGCAGCGCGAAATTCACCAATGAGATTGGCCTGTCCATTGACCTGACAGAGCGCGGCCTTGGCATTCGCTCGCAGCGTTATTCGATGCTGGTTGAAGATGGCGTTGTGCGTAAGCTCAATGTTGAAGAGACAGTCGGAACGGCAGAATTGTCTGGCGCTGAGGCTATGCTCGCAGCACTTTAATTTAGAAAAGCACTTCAAATTAAAGAAGCGCCTCGCCACAATGGCGGGGCGCTTTTTTTTAGATGGCCACCAATTTATTCTCGGCTACGAATTTCTGCTCGATCCGCCGTGTCACCCAAAAGCTTGTGACAACGCCGGCAATGCCAAACACTGCTGCACCAAGCAATATGCCAATCAGGCCGCCCTCTGGGCCCCATTGGGCTGCGCAGAACGTCACAAAGGGAATCGTGCCCAATGTTGCGCGGCCCCAATTGAAGAACGTCGATAAAACAGCAAAGCCCAGATTGTTAAACGAAGCGTTGGCCACAAAGAGACAGCCAAGAAACGCCCAAGCACCTGCGCCCCATGTGCAAAAGAAAGTCACCAAATGCGCGGTCTCACCTTGCGCGTGGAACATCTGCACAATCAGCGGCGCTGATAGCCACAGCACAAGCCACATAACGCCGACATAAACGGCTGTTGTGAGAAAACAATCGGATAAGGTTCTGCGCACCCGTCCCATATTTTGCGCGCCATAGTTTTGCGAAATGATAGGACCAACAGCGCCCGACATTGCAAACAAAACACCAAACGCAACAGGCGTTACGCGATCAATGATGGAGGCGGCCGCGACAACCTCCTGCCCAAATTGCGAGAAAACGCGCATGGCATAACCATTGGCAACGGGTGCTGCCAGATTGGTCAAAATGGCAGGCGCAGCAATCGCCATGACGGGCCCCAGATCGCGCCATATGGATTGGAAGCGTGGACGCCCGACAAGACCGTGAATGTGAACAGCGCCCCAATAGCCAACGACACAAAAAACCACGCGCGAGATGAAGGTAGAAATCGCGGCACCTTCCACACCCAGTCCAAGACCGAAAATCAAAATGGGATCGGCAATAGCAGTCACAACGCCACCAATCAGCGTGACATACATGGAGCGGCGCGCATCAGCGGCCGCGCGCAAAATGCCAGAAAAAACCATGCCGATCGCCAGCAACACATTAGCCGGCAAGGTGATAGCGAGAAACTGCGAGGCGACATGATGGGCTGCACCCGTGGCGCCCAAAAGCGTCAGCGTCTCATCACGATACAAAAATGCAGCGAGCGTGGAGAGACCTGAAATTGTAAACGCATGCACGAGGCCTGAGGCAGACAACTCAAGTGCGCGCTCACGATTGCCCGCACCCAAAGCCCGCGCCACAACGGCAGAGACTGCAATGGTCAATCCGATGTTGATCGAGATGGAAAAGAACAACACTTGCGTCGCATAGCCAACGCCAGCGGTGAGGGCTGGATCGCCCAACCATGACACATAGAGAAGCGAGAGAAGGTCGACAGCGAAAACAGCGACGAGGCCAATAGCCCCGGTGGCCGTCATTATAAGTACGTGACGCAGAATCGGACCTTCAGTAAAGGCCGCGTTAGGTCTGCCCGTTTTGGCGTGCATCAAATGTCCTGACTTGAGGGAAATCCCCACAGGCTCATTAAGCACTCAAGGGATCTGGGGCAACTTCAGTGTTCACAACATAGTTTGGTATTGGCAACATAAGGCTAATTTAGCCAAAAGCGAGGCCAAACGCTTGACCATGGCCGCTTCGTCTCCCACAAACAGGGGATGAATGACCTTGCCCCCCTTCGTATTTTGCTCTGCAACCCGCGCGGTTTTTGCGCGGGCGTCGTGCGTGCGATCGATGTGGTGGAGCAAGCTCTCAAGCTTCACGGCGCGCCGGTCTATGTGCGCCATGAGATTGTTCATAACCGCTACGTAGTGGATAGTTTGAAGGCTAAGGGCGCGATCTTTGTCGATGAGCTCGACGAGATCCCCGACACGACGGCCCCCGTGATCTTCTCCGCCCACGGCACCCCCAAGAGCGTGCCTGAAGCGGCCGGCAAGCGGAACCTGTTTGCGATTGATGCGACCTGCCCGCTCGTCACCAAGGTCCACCGCGAAGCCACCACCCATTATAAGCGCGGCCGTTTGGTGCTTCTGATCGGCCATGCCGGCCACCCGGAAGTAGTTGGCACGATGGGCCAACTGCCCGATGGCGCTGTGCAGCTTGTTGAGACCGTTGAAGACGTGATGAATTTTGCGCGCCCCGAGGGCCGCGAGCTGGCCTATGCGACGCAGACAACTTTATCGGTCGATGACACGCGCGACATGATCACGGCTCTGACGACCCGCTTTCCAGACATTATCCCGCCGCACCGCGAGGACATTTGCTACGCTACAACCAACCGCCAAGACGCTGTACGCAAAATTGCGCCGATGGTGGAAGCTTTGCTTGTGGTGGGCGCGCCCAATTCTTCCAATTCCCTGCGTTTGCGCGAAGTGGCGGAGCGCTATGGCTGCAAAGTGGCAGTGCTGATTGAGCGGGCCAGCGATATTGATTGGTCGCTGTTTGGCTCCATTTCCACCTTGGGCCTGACCGCGGGGGCCTCAGCCCCTGAAGTCCTTGTGGATGAAATCATTGATGCCTTTGCCGCCCGCTATCAGGTGAGCGTCGAAACCGTCACAACCGCCGAAGAATCGATGTTTTTTCCGCTGCCGCGAGAATTGCGCGACCAGGCAGACGGTTTGACGCCCCCGCCGCCCGTCGGCTAACACCAGATCAGGCCCCTGTGGCCATAAGTCTTGCGCGTGGATCCCCATGGCCGTTTACACTGAAGTTTCAGATGAAGAGCTGGACGCCTTTATGGCGACCTATGATCTTGGCCAGGTACTGTCCCTGAAGGGGATTGCTGAGGGCGTTGAGAATACAAATTATCTGCTTCACGCCGAAAAGGGCTATTTCATCCTGACCCTCTATGAGAAGCGGGTTCGCGAAGACGAACTGCCGTTCTTTGTGGGCCTTATGGAGCATCTGTCAGCCCATGGCCTCACATGCCCGCAGCCCGTGCGCAATCGCGCTGGCCAAGCTTTGGGGCAGTTGTCGGGACGACCTGCTGCACTCGTGACCTTTTTGGAAGGCATGTCGATTCGCAGGCCAGAAGCGCGCCATTGCGGCATGGTGGGGCAAGCGCTGGCTGGCCTCCATCAAGCAGGCAGCGATTATCCCATGCAGCGCCAAAACAATTTATCCGTCGAGGGCTGGGCCCAGCTTGTGGAGCGTGCCCATCAACGCGCCGACGAAGTGATGCCCGGACTGGCTGATGAGATGAGCGCCGAGATTGCATTTCTGCGCGCCCATTGGCCCAAGAACTTGCCCAGCGGAATCATTCACGCTGATCTCTTTCCAGACAATGTCTTCTTCCTGTCGGGCCAACTGTCAGGTCTGATTGATTTCTATTTCGCGTGCACAGATTCCCTCGCCTATGATCTGGCGATCTGCATCAATGCTTGGTGCTTTGAAGGCGATACGTCGTTCAATGTCACCAAAGGCATGGCGATGTTGGAGGGCTATCAAAAGGTGCGCCCTCTGACGCCCGCAGAGATTGAGGCTTTCCCAATTCTAGCGCGCGGTGCGGCTTTCCGCTTCATGCTGACCCGTCTTGTCGATTGGCAGAATATGCAAGTGGGCGCACTCGTCAAACCAAAGAACCCAATGGAATATTATAAAAAACTGCGCTTCCATCGTCAGGCGCAAAGCGTGCGCGATTATGGACTTCATTCATGACCGAGCGCGTCACAATTTTCACTGACGGTGCCTGTTCGGGCAATCCGGGCCCCGGTGGCTGGGGTGCCATTTTGACCTTTAATGGCAAGGAAAAGGAATTGTGCGGCGGCGAGCAAGACACAACCAACAATCGCATGGAGCTGATGGCGGCTATTCAGGCCCTCGAGGCTTTGACGCGCGATTGCGATGTGGAGCTGCACACCGATTCTCAATATCTGCGCGGCGGTATCACTGGCTGGATTCAAGGCTGGAAGCGCAATGGCTGGCGCACGGCAGATAAAAAGCCTGTTAAAAATATCGAGCTTTGGCAAAGGCTAGATGCAGCCGCCGCGCGTCACAAAGTTGACTGGCGCTGGGTCAAGGGACACGCTGGGCATGAAATGAACGAGCGTGCCGATGTTCTGGCACGCAAGGGCATGAGCACCTATCTGGCATCGCGCAGCACGCCTTAAAGCGGCATGCCTGACGATTTGCGCCTATTTTAGGTTTCCAACCACCGCACTAAAATATGTGCCACTGAGCTTGGTGCCAATTGAAATGAGGCTGCCAATGATCAAGGTGGATACGAGCCCGGCTATCATAGCGTATTCAATGGCCGTAATGCCGCGCTCGTCGGCTAAAAAATGTCGCAAAAGGTGCAAGATCATGGGTCTCCTCAAGCACTTATAGCCTTACCTTACTTAACGATCACTGAAATTGCTGAGCTCTTTGCGAGGAGATTGCTTCGGCCCTCCGATCCGCATATGAAGAAAAGCGCTTCTCAGGGTAAAATGCGTTCCCTCCTTTAGGTTCTTTCATGGCTCGTGACGTTTCTGACACCAATCCAATTACAGACCGCAGCGAGCTGGTGGCCTGGCTAGATGCCGGCAGCAAGCCACAAGAGGCGTTCCGGATTGGTACCGAACATGAAAAGTTTGCCTTCTATCAATCAGACCTCTCGCCGGTTCCGTATTTGGGACGTCCCGACCGCGGGTTAGGTGGCATTGGTGCCCTGCTGCAAGGGCTTCAGTCCCTCAATGGCTGGAACCCGATTATGGACGGCGATGCGCTCATTGGTCTCTACGATGACCATGGCGGGGCGATTTCGATTGAGCCAGGCGGGCAGTTTGAATTGTCAGGCGCGCCGTTAGAGACCATTCACGAGACAGCAGCCGAATTGAGCGAGCATATCGCCCAATGTCATCAAGTGGCCGCCCAGCACGATATTGGATTTTTAAGTCTAGGCATGACGCCCGATTGGACGCTTGATCGCGTGCCTGTCATGCCCAAGAGCCGCTATAAAATCATGACCGCCTACATGCCAAAGGTTGGCACGCGCGGATTGGACATGATGTATCGCACCTGCACAGCGCAGGTGAATCTCGACTTTTCATCCGAAGCTGACATGGTGAAGAAATTGCGCGTATCGGTTGCTTTGCAACCCCTCGCCACCGCTTTGTTTGCCAATTCTCCCTTCAAAGACGGCGTGCCAAGCGGACGCCTTTCGGAACGCTCCGAAATTTGGCGCGACACCGACAATCATCGCGCAGGCATGTTGCCCTTCATTTTCGAAGACGGCATGAGCTTTGAGCGTTACGTCGATTATGCGCTCGATGTGCCGATGTATTTCATCAAGCGCGGCGATCATTACCACGATGTGGCTGGCGCAAACTTCCGTGATCTCTTGGCTGGAAATCTGGCGCAGATGCCGGGTGAAAAAGCGGTCCTGTCCGATTGGGCCAACCATTTGTCCACCATCTTCCCAGAGGTGCGCTTGAAGCGTTATCTGGAAATGCGCGGCGCTGATGTGGGCGGACCTGAACAGATTTTGGCTGTCTCTGCCTTCTTCACTGGCCTGTTGTACGATCAAAGCGTGCTTGATGCGGCGTGGGATATTGTCAAAGGCTGGAGTGCGCAAGATCGCCAAACTTTGCGTGATGATGTGCCGCGTCTTGGACTGCGGGCACAGATTGCAGGCCGCCCGTTGAAGGACATTGCCTTGCAGGTTCTGGCCCTCACAAAGGCTGGCTTGGCACGTCGCAAAAAGCTCAATGCGTCGGGTGCAGATGAAGGCATCTACCTTGAAGCACTTGAAGCGCGCGTGGCCGATGCACGCTGCCCTGCCGATGATCTTTTAGATGCGTTCCATGGCCGTTGGCAGAAGTCTGTGGCACCCGCCTATAAAGAATATGTTTTCTAAATCGTAAAACGACATCCTAAAATAGACTTGCCACTGCAACACTTTGGCAAGCCTATTTAACGCTTGTAATTTCTTAACCCAAAACATTAGGCAAGTGCCCATCAGGGCCATGCAATCTGAGCTCAGTTATGTCTGAGACCGGATCCATGAGCTTACATCCAGAACGTGTCGCACCAGCTGCAGCGCCATCCCCTCTGATCTATTGCGTGCATTTTATGGCGCGCAAAGCAGATCAAATTGTGCTCGCACGAACCATTGCCAACACGCATATGTTTTTTAGCCTCTCGCAAAAGGGCTTTCGTGGTGTTGGCATTTCAGTTGTGCCAGATGAGCGGCGGTTGTGTCGCTATGTGGTGAGCTTCATCCACAATGAGCCAACAAAATCGGTTGTTTTGGAAGAGACGACAGATGACTCAGACATCGTTGCCAAATGGCGCCAATGGGCGAAAGACTTGGGCGCGCTGCTTTTGGTGGAGCGCGAAGCCAATATCTTTCAAGCGATTGAAGAGCGCCTAGGCGATGTCACCACAGGACGCGCGCCGCGTGATCGGCGTGCGGGCTTTGGCAATAGACACAGACGCCCACGCCATCGTCTTCGCAGAAAAGCCTGCTTTCATATCCTAAAAAAGAGTCTCTCCAGCAATCAAAGCAAGGAAGAGAAGAATGACAAAAATTGTTATGAATAAGAAGAACAGGATGCGCGCAATCTGACCCGCACTTGCTGAAAGATTGGTGAAGCCAAAAGCGCCTGCCACCAGCGAAATCAACAGGAAGATGACTGCCCATTTTAACATGCAAACCTCGCGGCCGTTGCTGCGGCGCCCCTCGCATTAACCGCGAGCGTGCATGTTTGTTCCTTAGCTGAAATATCCATCCAGCAGCAGCCCAGCAAAGAGCAACAGCCCCGCTTCACGATTGGCCCGAAACAAGGCCAGTGCTACCGAAACATCCGTCTGTTTGAGCTTGATAATCTGCCAGACAAGATGCGCCCCAAACGCCAACCATCCCAGCCATGCCGCCACACCAACGTGGACCAAAGCAATCGCTGCACCAGCGCAAAGCAAGGCTAAAATATAGAGAGCGGCAATCGCCTCGCGCACATGGCTGCCAAACAAACGCGCCGTCGAGCGCACACCAACAATGGCATCATCGCGGGCATCTTGAAGCGCATAGATTGTGTCGTAGCCCATCGTCCAAAGGATCGCCGCCGCATAGATGAGAATGGCAGGCCAAGCGAGCGAGCCAAAACTGGCCGCCCAGCCCATCAAACCACCATAAGCAAAAGCCAGCCCCAATACGGCTTGGGGCCAAGATGTGACCCGCTTCATAAATGGATAGATGGCGACGATGCCCAGCGACGCGATGCCCAAAACAATCGCAAACGCATTGAAGGAAAACAGAACGGCCGCGCCGATCAGTGCTTGGGCCACAAGAAAGAGTTTGGCTGCGCGCACACTCACGCGACCAGACGGCAACGGCCGTCCACGTGTGCGCTCAACGCCTGCATCAATGTGGCGATCAACGATGTCATTATAGGTCGAGCCCGCGCCACGCATGGCCACGGCACCAATCAAGAATAAGACGAGATGCCAAACATTGGCTGGCAGATGCTGCGCGATGGCAGCCAGAGCTGAAGACCACCAGCAGGGCAGCAACAACAGCCACCACCCAATGGGGCGATCAATGCGCGCAAGCTGCACATAGGGCCGCCATGAGGGCGGGCTGAGGCGTAGCGCAAAATGGGTGGAGACGGAATCGGGCAGCGCATCTGGCACCGCCCCGATATCAGATTGTTGAGGATCGCCCACTAAGGCTCACTCACAGAGGACCGGTCGGCAAACGGATACCAGCCGGCGGCGCATCGGCTTGAGCTGCACCCTGCTGCTGTTTGCGGATTTGGGTTGCGATCTCGCAGGCACGCGCAGACATTTCAGTCGTCTTCTCTGCGCCACCACTGACCTGCGCCAGAATTTCGTCTGGAATATTGCACCAAGATTTATTCTTGGTCATGTAGGCCTTAAGCTGGCCTTCGGCTGCCGAGAGAGCCCGCAGCTTGGGACATGAGGCAATCGGGTCAATCTTGCCCTTGCCGGCTGCCGCAAGCTTATTGAGCTCTTGAATGATGCCCATGCGCTTTTTTTGGATGTTACCGATATCGGCATCACAATTGCCCGTGCCGCCGACATCCTGAGCTGCAGGAGGATCAGCGCGCGCTGGTGATATGATGATGGTCGCGCCGACCGTGAGGCACGCTCCAGCCAAGGCCACCGCAAGCAAGGTTTTGCCAAAGAACGACATATACGACCCAGATGACTGGTGAATAACCGACATGCCCTCAAAACTCCCATCAAGCCTGTAGCTAGCTCTTACCAAGCTGGCGACACAGTCCGCAAGTGTGCCGTGCGATTCAAAGGCCCACGCTGAGCCAAGATCATGAGGATCAGACCCAAAAAAGGCTTGTTCATGGCACATGGGTGGCAAGATCACTTCTGTTGGGCTAGTGCTGTGCCGTTGTGGTGTTGTGGTGAACCCAGCACAGAGCCTTGGGGAGGTCACTTTTGTCCCGTTATGATTTTGATGCGCCCCGCCTGTTCGTCGATGCGCCCTTAGCCGTGGGGCAAGAGATTGCCCTGTCCAAGGAGCAATCGAATTATCTGCTCAATGTTCTGCGCCTGACAGCTGGCGACCCGATTTTGACCTTCAATGGACGCGATGGCGAATGGCTGGCGCGCATTGGTGGCACACGCAAGAGCGCGGTTCTGGCACCAGAGGCACAAACGCGCACACTGACAGCCGGACCAGATCTCGATTATTTCTTTGCGCCCCTAAAACATGCGCGGCTTGATTACATGGTTCAAAAAGCCGTGGAGATGGGGGCGAGCCGCCTGTGTCCAATGTTGACCCGGCGCACACAAGTCTCCCGCGTCAATCTTGATCGCATGCGCGCCAATGCCATTGAAGCTGCCGAACAATGCGGCCTACTCACTCTGCCCTCAATTGACGACGTGCGCACCTTAGAGCAAGTCCTCACATCTTGGGATAAGGATCGCTTGCTCATTTTCTGTGATGAAGATGCAGAGGGGATGGACCCCATTGCGCGCTTACAAATGGAGCGCAAAGATCAGCCCACTAAGATCGCTGTTTTTATTGGACCCGAAGGCGGCTTTGATCCACGCGAGCGTGAGATGATAAACGCTTGCAGCAATGTGGTTCGCTTATCGCTGGGCCCGCGAATTTTGCGCGCCGACACGGCTGCTGTTGCAGCCCTTGCCGTCGTGCAAGCATGTCTGGGTGATTGGCGCTCATAACCATCAATCATCTGAACGATCTTATATTTTTCAACTGAGATACAACCAACACGATGTTGCCATGATTCGGACTGCATGCTTATTAACGACTCGTTAAATAGGTGATTGCATGAAACCGCTTAAAGATCGTTTCAAACATGCGTTCGCGTTACTATCTCTAGGCTCCCTATCGTTTTTAGCTCCATTGCTGGTTGAAACAAGCGCCGACGCCTCCGACGTGGAGAGGCGTGTGTTGCGCGCGGACAATCATTGCGAGAGTTTAATCGCGGGGGCAGATAAGGCCAATTGCATCCGCGTGTCAGAGCGCATGCGAGTGGAGATGAAAGACAAAGTGCAACCGAAGGTTGTTTCTGCTCAGCAAGTCGACGCACCCTTGAGCCAGGATGTTGCGCGCAGCTATGTGCGCTTGGGCGACAGATCTGAATAACAAATCTGTGCCCATGCTTATGTTTGAAAGAGCGTGTTTGTCAGCTCAAAATATCAAAATTGAAAAACGAGCTTTGCACGAAATTGTGCGCGTTCGAAATTATCAAGATCGAGACGGCTGTCTGTGCCGACAGTGGAATGACCGGTGACTTGCGGCTGATAGGTGACGTTAAACGCGGCCTTCTCAGCAAACTTCCAAAGCAAGGTTGGGCCAGCATAGACTGCATAGCCTTGTTCGTTGGAAAGCAGCGGGCGACCAAAGCTCGCCAGCAAACGGGTCTCACCACCAACAAATAGATTGGGCGACACTTGCCACGTCACGGCAGTGGAGAGATTGGTGGAGGCGCTGCCCACCCAATGCGATGTATTTCCTGCTTCTTGTGCATTTGCGGGTGCCCAATTGGCATTAAAAGCCCAGAACAGTTTGTCTGGCGTAATCACCGCATCAACAAAGAGTTTTGCCTCTGCCGAGACTGACTGCAATTGCTGTCCCGTCGTGCCATCGACGCGGCCATAGCGCGGCTCAAGCGAGAGTGTCACCGCAAAAGGATTTTTTTCACTGCGCTCAATAATGCGATGCGTCACTTCAAACGAAGCACCATCGAAATTCACGCTCCGGCGATTGTCCAAGTCCGTCACATTGGAAATATGATGGCCGGTGACAAAGACAGAACCGGCCACGACCCAATTCTCGGCAATGGTCTGATTGAAGCCATTCTTGCTGCTGAGGGCAAAATAACTGCCCGTCTTCTTGCCAAGATGGCCATCGTTTTCGGAGTAAAAGCTACGATCAGCCACTTTGCCGACATCTGTGGGCGAGGTGTAGCCAAAAATATCATCGCCGGGAACATCAGCCAATTCAGGGGCTGCAACCGGAACGGCTGGGGTTTTAGGCATCTTTTTGCTTGGTAGATCAGCAGCATGCGAAGAAGCCATGCACAATCCGAAGACCGAAGACGCCAATAGCAACGCTTGCAATGAGCGCGAAACAGATTGGAAAGAAAAATTTATCATTTGTGCCTCGTAAGTTTATGATCTTTTTATGAAAAACATTCGGACGCGGAACACTTGATCGACGCGAATCACCTCTCGAAGGTGGCATAGCAATAAAACTTCGTCTATTGGTTGTACCCACAGGAAGCTTAGCTTTATGATCTCGCCACATTCTCTCCTGCTACCAACAACCCGACTGGCCATTGAGGCTGGAGAGTTGGCGCTGGGCTACTACCGACCGGGTGCACAGACTGTTGCTCAGGTGGAACGCAAAGCGGGTGGATCACCCGTGACTGAGGCCGACCATGCCGTGGATCAGTTTCTGGCAGACCGGTTACGCATCTTATTGCCGCAGGCGGGGTGGCTCTCCGAAGAGACCTTGGACACCCCCGACCGCCTTAACAATGAGCTCGTCTTTATCGTCGATCCTATTGATGGAACTCGTGCTTTTATGGCCGGCGACCCTCGTTGGGGCATCTCCATCGCGCTTGTCCAGGCGGGGCGTCCGCTCTGGGGCGTGCTGTATATGCCCGCACTTGATGAAACCTATTCGGCTTGCGCGGGGCTGGGGGCGACCTGCAATGGCAGCCCGATCCATGTCACAAATCGCCGAGAACTGGCCGGTGGCCGCATTGCAGGACCAGAACCCCTGCTGGCCAATATGCGCCATCGTGGGCTGACTTTTGAGACGGAACCTAAGATCCCTTCCCTTGCGTATCGGATGGCGCGTGTCGCTTCTGGCTCACTTGATGCCGGGATTGCCTCGACCAATGCTTGCGATTGGGATATAGCGGCAGTTGATCTCATCCTTCATGAAGCGGGGGGTACTCTGACCGATCTCCATGGCCGACGGCCAACCTATAATGCGCCTGTTCCCCGCCATGATGTGCTTATTGGCACATCGGTCCAACTTCATGAGGAAATGACCTCCAGTCTGCGCATGGCGCATGAGTTGCATTAAGAACTCACGGCCTTCGTCGTAGAACTGATCCACACTAATCTGGTAAAAATCATGACTGACACACACACATCCGCGCGGGATTCCGCACAATTGCTGCATATTGTCTTTGGTGGCGAACTCGTGAGCCTCAATGGAACAGAATTCCGCGATCCGTCAGAGATCGACATTGTTGGGATTTTCCCTGATTTTGCCTCGGCCCATTCTGCTTGGAAAGCCAAAGCACAAATGACCGTGGACAATGCAACGATGCGCTATTTCATCGTGCACCTTCATCGTTTCCTTGATCCAACCTGATCGATTCTGGTCAGATCGATGCTTAAAGCTCTCGGGCGATCACCAGCCGCAGTGACAGGTCTCAGCTATATAGCTGCGGCCTATTTTCGGTTTGTGCGCGCCACGACACGCTTTGTGGCTGGTTATGAAGGGCTCACCCCAGACAATGCGCCAGACATGCCCGTCATTTTTGCCATGTGGCATGGGCAGCATTTCATGGCGTCCTCTGGTTGGCAGCCCGGCATGGACGTTAGCGTTCTGATCTCGCGATCAGACGATGGTGAACTTGGTGCGCGTATCGTTGAGCGTTTGGGCGTTCGAGTTATTCGTGGCTCCGGTGGTCATGGCCGCAAAATCAACAAACGCGGCGGCGCAATGGCGCTGCGTGAAATGCTGCGCACTTTGCGCGATGGGTCTTCGGTTGCGCTGACAGCAGATGTTCCCAAAGTGTCGCGCATCAGCGGGCTTGGCATCATCGCGCTTTCGCAAATGTCAGGCCGTCCCATTCATCCCGTTGCTGTGGTCAATGCGCGTCGTATTGATTTTAACAATTGGGATCATTCAAGTGTCGGCCTTCCCTTTGGGCGCGGTGCCGTGGTGATTGGTGAACCTATCTACGTTGCCAAGGACGCCACCCCCGACCAGATGGAACAAGCGCGCGTGCATGTTCAAAATGCGCTGGATGAGGTTCATACCCGCGCCTATGCGCTGGTGGGCTCTTATGATCCGGGCGCACGCGATCCTGATGCTCGCGATTCTGGCGCACGGGAGGCTGCTTGATGGCTGCGCGCGATCCGCTCCTTCTAATTTATAGAATTGCCACTCTCATCGCGACGCCCTTTGCGCCCGCAGCGCTTGCGTGGCGATTGCGCAAAGGCAAGGAAAGCCGCGAGCGTTTATCCGAGCGCATGGGCTATCCAAGCCGCACGCGGCCAAAAGGCTATCTGGCTTGGATGCATGGTGCTAGCGTTGGCGAAGCACTCGCACTTTTGCCGCTAGTCGATCAACTTGTTGCGCGCGGCTTTCATGTTTTGGTGACGACAGGCACGGTGACGTCGGCCGCCATCCTTGCGCCCCGTCTGCCACCCGGTGCGTGTCATCAATTTCTGCCCCTCGATTCACCGCGTTTCATTGCGCGGTTTTTGAATCATTGGCAGCCGGATCTAACGCTGATTGCGGAATCAGAAATCTGGCCCAACATTCTGTATGAATTGCATGAGCGTCGCATACCGCTTGTGCTGGTGAACGCTCGCGTATCGCAGCGTTCCTTCAAGCGTTGGCAAAAATTTCCTAATCTGATTGCCTCACTTTTGAAGCGGATTGATCTGTGCCTTGCGCAGACCGACGAAGACGCTTCACGATTGCTGCGCCTTGGCGCACCGCGCGTTCAAGTGGCTGGCAATTTGAAATATGATGTGCCCGCCCCACCGGTCGACAACACAAAACTGGCGCAGCTCACGGCTGCAATTGGGCCACGCCCCGTTTGGATTGCAGCCTCAACGCATCCGGGCGAAGAAGAATTGATTGCTCAAGTTCACAAGCGCGTGGCGCAGGTGACAGACGGTTTGCTGACCATCATCGTGCCGCGCCACACGCAGCGCGGACCTGAGATTGCCGCCATTGCCCAAAAATACGGAATCCCATCCGCCATGCGCTCTCGCGGTGCCAACATCGATAACGGCACGCAATTCTACATTGCCGACACGATGGGTGAATTGGGTCTATTCTATCGCTTGTCGGGCGTCGTGTTTGTTGGCAAATCGCTTGGCGCTCATGGCGGACAAAATCCGATTGAACCTGCCAAATTGGGCTGTGCTATTTTGCATGGACCTCATGTGAGCAATTTCTCGGAAGTCTATCAGGCACTGGATGCTTCGCGCGGCTCGGCCCAAGTGGGCGATGCCGATACATTGGCGCGCGCGCTTGTGATGCTGTTGTCAGATGCGTCACTGCTGCGCAAAATGGCACGCGCCTCAAGCGAAGCTGTCGATGGATTGTCAGGGGCCACCAACAATATCATCATGGCGCTGGAGCCATACTTCATGCAAATGCGGGTTGAAAATCGCTGATGCGCTCGGCCCCGCTCTTCTGGTGGCAGACCAAACCAAATTGGGCCGCCTGGCTGCTCTCGCCCATTGGCGCGATTTATGGTGCCATCACAGCCCATCGCATGGCCCGCGCCAACGGTCTCCATGTTGGCATTCCCGTCATTTGTGTTGGTAATTTTATTGCCGGGGGTGCCGGCAAAACGCCGGTGGCAATTGCGTTGGCAGAACTCTTCATCGCTCATAACCTAAAGCCCGTGTTTCTCACGCGCGGCTATGGTGCGCGCCAAAAATCAAAGCCGCATCGCGTTGATCTCGATTGCGATCAAGCCAATGATGTGGGTGACGAGGCCCTCCTGTTGGCACGCACAGCGCCGGTGATTGTCAGCGCTGATCGGATTGCTGGTGCCTATGCCGCAGTGGCAGAGGGCGCGGATGTCATCGTGATGGATGATGGTTTGCAAAATCCAACGCTGACCAAAACACGCAGCCTTGCTGTTGTTGATGGCGCAAGCGGTGTCGGCAATGGATTGTGTGTTCCTGCTGGACCTTTGCGTGCGCCGCTTGGAGCGCAATGGCCGCATGTATCAGGTGTCGTGTTGGTGGGGAGCGGGACTGCTGGCGAAGATGTGGCGCAACAAGCCCAACGCCAGAATGTTCCGCTGCTACGCGCCAAGCTCGAACCTTCAGCGTCTGTTGTGGCGCGCTTACGTGGTCAATCCGTGATTGCTTTTGCTGGCATCGGACGTCCCGCGAAGTTTTTTAACACGCTATCGGCCTGTGGCGTTCGCGTGATTGAGGCGCATGGCTTTAGTGACCATCATGCCTATACCGAGACTGAGATTCAGTTTCTGCTGAACTTGGCGCGTGATGAGGCCGTCTCTTATGTTGTGACGACCGAGAAAGATCTGGTTCGCATTCCGCAAGCGCTTCGTCGAACGTCCGGCGTTGAGATCATTGCTCTGCCCGTCGCAATCGTCTTCGATGACCCAGATCAGGTCACCAACTTTTTTCGATTGGCTTAGAGCTTCACATCAAGTCCGAGGCGCTGCAACATCGCTTGCGGCGTTGCATAGGCTTCTTGGCGATCGACATCCCAATATTTGAGCTCGTCGAACGGGATGGCTTCGCCTGTCACGGCGCAGCGCACAAAGGCACCCGGCCGCAAGACCCGGAAATCTCCATCCATATAAAGCACTTCAGCTTCGCCCAAATCGGCCAGATTGCGGTCAATGCGGTTCATCGGTCTCGTCACATGTCGGTTGGTCGCGCCCAGTGCGCCAGTGCCTGTCTCTTTAGCGCAATCCTGACGGGAATGCCATCGTGCGCCGCGCTCTCTTGGTCGTCTTTGGCGCACGGCGAAATTCCCCTACCCGGCCGCTTGTTCTAAGCGGACATCTGGCTCTTGCTCGCCACCGGGCGGCAGGCGCACCACAGTCACGGTGCAAGGTGCCTCAGCCACCACTTGGGAGGAGACGCTGCCCAAAAAGCGCCGCAGCGCTCTGGCCCCGCGAGCACCAATGAGCACCTGATCCACATTGTTCAGTTGCGCATATTCAATCAAAGCCTGCGCGGGGTCAGCATTTTCCAAAACATGGAAAGAAATGCGCTCTTGCGACAGGCCCAAAGTGCGCGCCCAATTTTTCAGTTCCACCAACCGCTGGACGTGAATATTGCGCCCCTCATCATCAAGGGCATAATTGATCGTCAGACGATTGAGCTTGAGGATATTGACGCAAGCCAGTCGTGCATTGGGCATGGTGGTCAACACGCGCGCCACATGGGAGCGCAAAGCCTCCGACAATTGCTCTTGGCCCTCATTCAAATCCACCGCCACCATGATGATGGGGGCTGGAGCGGCAGCGCCCACTTGGGGCTGCTTGGGCTGCTCAGACGTGCCCAAGGTTTGAAACCATCGCTTCATCGCCATCTTGATGGAATCACGCTTCATACGATGCGCACGCTCCGTCAACTTCACAGCTTGCGGATTGGCAAAATCAAAAGCCAGCTGAGCCGCAGTTGGATAGCGCAGATCTGGATCGGCCTCGAGGCAGCGCAGAATGATCTCTTGCAGATAGGGCGGGATCTTTGAATTGTATTTGCGCGGCGGCACAGGATCGCGCCACAAACGATGACGCAATTGCGATTGCGCGGTGGGCGCTCCATACGGACGCACATGTGTGGCCAAATGATAGAGCAGCACACCCAGCGAGAAAATATCCGAACGTGGGTCAGAGCGGTTTTTCAGCACTTGCTCTGGCGAAATATAGGGCCCAGTGCCCATCGGCACACGAAACTCTTCTTCCAGAAGGTCAGGCAATTGCAAATGGCGCGACAGACCAAAATCGATAAAGGCCGCCTCGCCAATATCTTCGCCGTTGGGGCCCGACTTGGCGCGCATCATGATGTTGGAGGGCTTGATGTCGAGATGGATCACATTTTGGCGATGCAGATCAACAAGCGCTGTGGCGACGCGCCCACCAATTTTCATCACCTCTTCGACCGGCAAGGGCGATTCATTCAATTTCTTGAGCAGCGAATAGCCTTGGATATATTCCATCACCAAATAGGGATGGCTGGCATAGTCGCCAACACTGAAAAATTTCGGCACATGCACGCCCGAGAGGCGCGGCAAGATCATCATTTCCATTTCAAAGCCGACGATCACAGTGGCGTCATCGCCATCAAGGATCATCGGCACTTTCATGACGATTGGCACATCAATATCAGGGCGTGAGACGCGCCATAGCGTCGCCATGCCACCGCTATGGATCTTTTCTTCAATGAGAAAACCGTCGATCTTGCTGCCGACCTTGAGTGCTTCACGGATCACTGAACGGCTCCTAATGTGTTTATTATTTAACGGCCAATGAACAATCGGGCGGCAAGAATTTGTGGCAAATCGGCTGCATGAATTTTATTCACTGCACCCTCAATGTCATAGGGCACGCGGAGATATGTGATCTCATTGCGCGTCGTATCAAAAATACTATAGGCGGCTTCTGGATTGTCATCGCGTGGCTGACCCACCGCGCCTTGCACGGCCAACCATTGACGATTGCCCATGAGCGGAATCGATAAATTGTTTTGCGGAATAAAGAGAACCGCCGGCTTGGTTGCTGACATGTGATAGAGCTGCGGGCGATGCACATGGCCACAAAATGTCACCCGCCGATCTGTGGCGCGCATACTGCGCTCAGCATCTTGTGCATTGGTAACGTAATTCCAAGCCTTGGGCGAAGCTGCTTCGGAATGAATGAACAGATGATCGTCCTGCACATGGAACAGCGGAAGTTTGGCTAGAAAATCCAGCGCTTCAGGTCCAAGCGTGGCATGTGTCCATTCAATCGCATGACGGGCATAGGCGTTCATGTTGACGCCATCACCACGCACAGCCGCTTCATCATGATTGCCAACAAGCACAATGGCACCCACATCGCGCAAGGCCATGATGCGCTCAACCACATAGACAGGATCCGCGCCATAGCCGACGAGATCGCCAAGAAACACGAATTGATCGATTTTTTGGCGCGCTGCATGAGCGAGACAAGCATCGAGTGCTTCGCGGTTGGCGTGAATGTCAGCGAGTAAAGCGATACGCATATTGGGTGAACTCAGATGAAGGGATCACGGCCTTAAACATGGCCTTAAAAGAGAGACCCCTGGCTGCGGACGGGCGTTGCACGTGTAGGTTTTACAGTTTTCGGCCTGCTCGACTCAAGTGATCCGGCAAGCGATCCGGTAGGACCGGGTTGAGCAGTTCCGCTTGTCGTAACACTAATGCGGCCATCTGCGAATTCGACTTCCAGCGGTACCCCCGCCCCCACCCCAGCTGCCGCGCGCAGCGGCACGCCCTTGGCGTCGCGCACCAAAGCAAAGCCACGGGCCAGCACATTGCGATAGCCAAGCGAGCCCAAAAGCTGCCCCATCGTGGAAAGGCGGACATAGCGGCGCTCAAAACTCACCCGAAAGGCGCGCTGCATCCGGTCCTGCAAAGTTTGCAGTCTTTGATGCTGAGCTTGGCTGTTTTGGCGCGCCAATGAGGCGCGGGCCGCAAGAGCTGTCACCAACCGACGATTCGTCTCCTGCAATCGATTGCGGCGGCGTTCATACGCCACATCCATGCAACGGCGCAATCTTTGTTCAAGTCCTTCAAGGCGTTGGGCCACGCGCGCCATTTTGGCTTGCGGCGATTGCGCCAGCAGCCGACGCGAGACACGCTCTAACCGCATATGACGCGCCTGTGCGCCCTGCATCAGGCCAGACGAGAGACGCTCGCCAGCCCGATCCAATTGTTGGCGCGGTGTCGCGATCAATTCATCGCCCGATGGCAGCGCGCGCGTGAGCGCACGCCATTCAGCCCGATAGCGCGCCAGATAGCGCAAGGCTGCACCATGATGACGACGCGCCAAATCAGCGACCTGCCCCATCAAATCAGCGCGCACCGGCACGCACATTTCTGCGGCACCAGTGGGCGTTGGTGCACGCAAATCGGCAGCGTGATCGATGAGCGTCCAATCCGTCTCGTGGCCAACGGCGGCGATCAGCGGAATGTCGCTATTGGCTGCGGCGCGCACGACGATTTCTTCGTTAAAGCTCCACAAATCTTCCAGCGAGCCACCACCACGCGCGACAATAATCACGCTGGGGCGCGGAATCTCGCCGCCCTCTGGCAGCGCGTTGAATCCATCGATCGCGCGGGCGATTTCAGCCGCACTCGTCTCGCCCTGCACACGCACTGGCCAAACAATAACGCGACGCGGAAAGCGATCAGGCAGGGCGCCCAGCCGAGCAGGCACCACGCATAGGACTGATGCGCCCCGAACCAGTCCGGTCTGGGGTCGGCGGAGAGCGCGCCGCTCAGGATGGCGGCGGCGAAGAACGCCGCCAGC
>CAIUDK010000283.1 GCA_903897875.1 uncultured Hyphomicrobiales bacterium | reverse complement strand
GTAATTTGCCAGCTCTTCCCATGCCTGCATCACCATTTTGGGAATGGCGGGCCACGGCGTGTTGGTGGTGGGATGATGGGGTTGATAGCGATAGCCGTTTTGGCGATCTGACACCCAGCCCAATGGGCCGCAATTTGTCATGCGCACCGAAAAAGGTTTTCCGGTGCGTGGCATTTCTGGCGTAAACAAAGGGGCTGCTGCGACAATAGCGCGCAGGTCTTCGACCAGCGCACTTTGTTGCGCGCGGTCCAAATAATCTGGAATGTAGATCAGACCCGGCGCAAGTTCTGGCATAGATGCTCGACTATTCGTCGTTGAGGCCCAACACATCGGACATGGAATAATGGCCGGGCTTGCGGCCATGGCCCCACATGGCTGCGCGCACAGCGCCGCGTGCAAAAATGCCGCGATCTTCGGCGCGATGCGTCAATTCCAAACGCTCGCCCGTGCCAGCAAACACCACCATGTGGTCGCCCACAACTGTGCCACCGCGCAAGGTTGCAAAACCAATATCGCCAGCTTTGCGCGCACCTGTATGACCATCGCGCGAGCGCACCGAATGCTCGGCCAGATCAATCTGGCGACCAGCTGCGGCTGCATCGCCCAGCAACAAAGCTGTGCCGGACGGCGCATCGACTTTCATCTTGTGATGCATTTCGACAATTTCAATATCGTAATCTTCGCCCAAAGTTTGGGCGACGCGCTTAACAAGTCCAGCCAGCAAATTGACGCCAAGGCTCATATTGCCTGAGCGCACGATGACGGCATGACGCGCGGATGTATCAATCTTCTCGATATCGATGGGAGAGAGGCCCGTGGTGCCAATGACGTGCACAATGCGCGCTTGGGCGGCAATGGCGGCCAGCTCCAGCGTCGAGGCTGGCGTGGTAAAATCAATGAGACCGTCAGCCTTGGACAGGACCGCCAAAGGATCATCCGAGATCATGACGCCTGTGGCACCAATGCCCGCCAGCAGGCCAGCGTCCTGTCCCAGCGCCAGCGAGCCCGGGCGCTCAATGGCCCCGCTCAGCATAACGCCATCCGTCTCATGGATGGTTGAAATCAGCATACGGCCCATACGGCCAGCAGCCCCGGCAACAACCAAACGTAATTCGCTCATCATCAATTCTCCGTTGCTCTGGGTATAGACGCTGAGGGGTCAATTGATAAGAGGCTTCAACGGTCCCTTGTAAATGTCATAAACTTGTCAAAGTGAATGGCTAAGGTGACATCATCGCACGGCCGCCTAGCGGTTTTGTGAGAACGCCGGGCCGGAGGTACGCCCGGCGTTTTTTGTTTGTTAAGTCGAATGGGGGCTAAAGTTTCCCCGGCGCACCCGAAGCTGTCATCCCGGACTTGATCCGGGATCCAGACTGGCTCGATGGTGAAGATTGCTCACGACGAACAAAGCGTTTCGAACGCCGCGGCCCTGAACTTCTGGATCCCGGATCTGCGCTTCGCTTGTCCGGGATGACACTGCGGCTAAACCGCGCCAGCAATCTCAGCCACAATCCGCAATCTCAGCCACAATCGCTTGCGCGGAAGCGCGCGGATCAGCGTGTTGCGTCACGGGGCGGCCAATCACCAGATAGTCTGCGCCCGCTTGAATGGCGCGGGCTGGTGTCATAATGCGCTTTTGATCGGCCACATCACTGCCTGCGGGGCGAATGCCCGGCGTCACCAACAGCATATCTTTGCGCAGCAAAGCGCGCATGGATGTCACTTCCTCCGCCGAAAGAATGAGGCCGTGAATACCAGCTGCTTCGGCCTGTTTGGCGCGGCGTGCCACAAGCTCTTTAACGCCCATGCCATAGCCCGCTTCGGCCAAATCCTGATCGTCGTAAGAGGTCATCACTGTGACGGCGAGCAATTGCAATGCGGAATCACCCAGACCTGAGCGCGCAGCTTTCATGGTTTGGGGATAGGCATGAACGGTCAAAAACCGCGCGCCCATATCGGCCACTTGCTCTGTGGCGCGCGCGACGGTGTTGGGAATGTCATGCAGTTTCAAATCCAGAAACACTTGCTTGCCGGACTGGATCAAATCGCGCGCCAAACCCATGCCATTGCCATAGGTCAGCTCAAGGCCAATTTTGTAGAAGGTGACGGCATCGCCCAGCTGGGCCACCATGGCTTCGGCAGCGCGCACGTCTGGCACATCGAGGGCGACAATCAGCCGATCAACGGGCTTTGGGGCGGGAAATGCAGACGACACTTTTGACATGACAACACTCGCGATTCGATCTTGCCCCACCGATGTGCATGGGCCGAGCCGTCCTGTCAAAGAATCGCAAGTCTACCCGGACTAGCGACGGCCTTTTTTGCTATCGCTGATTTTACGAAACAGCACCATGGCTGGATGCTGTTCGGCATGGGCGCTGACCTTGCGGGTTGTCACCTCAAAATCAAGCCGCGCGCGCGCCGTGCGCAATCGAATTTCCGTTTGCACTTTCAGGCTACGCTCCCGCAGCCGGCGCATAAAATCTTCCGCCGGGCTGATCGGCTCAAGCTCAGCCTCATCCACTTGGCGATAGCACCAGACACGGGCTGGCGGAATGTTGAGCCAGACGGGGGCCGACACTTTGGCGCTGAACAAAGCAGGCTCACAGCCGGGCAATTTGCGCGGGATGGGCGAGGCAATGCCATAGGTGAACTGGATAAAACACCCATCGGGACGCATCAGATCAAAGGCGTCCTGCAAGAGCGCGAGGCGATGCTGGTCAGGCGTATTGAGCAATGGCAGGCTGGAGACGACAGCGGCGGCAGGCTCGGTCAAAACACTGGCCAGTGTTTCTTTCAGATTGAACGCATCGCCTTGCACCACACGAACACCGGGAAAGCGGCGCTTGAGCAATTGGCAAAAGGAGGCTTCAAATTCAACCAATACGAGACGATCAGGCGACACACCGCGCTGCAAAAGCGCAGTTGTCACCGGGCCTGTGCCGGGGCCCAACTCGATAATGGGGCCGGGAAGGCTTGGATCAATATAGCTTGCCATCATCCGGGCCAAAAACCGGCCAGAGGGCGACACAGCGCCCATCAACTTAGGGCGTTCGACCCAGGTTTTGAAAAAATGCGCCTCATCAACCAGACGGTCCTCAAGCGGAGGCCGGGGATCGGGGCGAGCCGAGGGTTGGACTGGTCTTAAATGCGGCAACCTTAACCCTCGTTCAATCGGCTCTCAGACGCCATTGGTCGCCTATGAGAGCTGGGTCGTCAAGAAAATGTCATGCTATCAACAGCCATCATGCGACAGATGCTAGCCTTATCGATTCAGAACCCATCAGCAGCAGATCAGGTGCCACTTATATTTTCAAAAAAATCTTTCATACGGTCAAAAAAACCGGCTGATTCTGGCTGCGTCTTGTTGGACGATTCAGCCTCAAACTCTTTCAGCAATTCGCGCTGACGTTTGGTCAGATGCTGCGGTGTCTCCACCCGCGCCTGAATATAAAGATCGCCAACGTCGCGCGAGCGTAGCAGAGGCATGCCCTTTCCGCGCAACTTAAATTGCTTACCAGTCTGCGTACCCTCAGGAATCGTGACCCGCGCCTCATTGCCATCAATGGTGTGGACCGTAATGTCGCCACCAATCGTCGCCTTCACCATCGAAATGGGAACCTGACAATACAGGTCAGCCCCTTCGCGCTGGAAGAAAGGATGCGGTTTCACAGAGAGGAAAATGTAGAGATCGCCCGAAGGGCCACCGCGTGCGCCAGCCTCGCCCTCGCCAGTTAGGCGGATGCGCGTGCCATCTTCAACACCGGCTGGAATATTGACCGAGAGCGAACGCTCTTTGGTGACACGCCCTGCGCCAGCACAGACCGTGCAAGGATTGTCGATAATTTCACCGCGGCCTGCGCATGTTGGGCAGGTGCGCTCAATGGCGAAAAAGCCCTGCTGGGCGCGCACACGGCCGTGACCAGCGCACGTCGCGCAGGTTTTTGGCTTGGCACCCGACTTGGCACCCGAGCCCGAACAGGCTTCGCAGGTGACAGCTGAGGGGACTTTGATTGTGGTTGTCTTGCTCTTGAACGCGTCTTCGAGCGAAATTTCCATATTGTAGCGCAGATCGGAGCCGCGCTCGCGACCACCCCGGCCACGACCACCGCCATTGCCGCCACCCATCATGCCGCCAAAGAGGTCGTCGAAAATATCGGCCATGGAGGAGGCAAAACCATCGCCACCTGCGCCACCGCCGCCACCCTGCTCGAAAGCTGCATGACCAAAGCGATCATAGGCCGCGCGCTTTTGACCGTCTGAGAGAACTTGATAGGCCTCATTCAATTCGATGAAGAGCGCCTCTGCCTTTTTGTCACCGGGATTTTTATCCGGATGATGCTGCATGGCGGCCTTACGAAACGCCGATTTGAGCTCCGCTTCCGTGCAGGTGCGGGCCACGCCGAGAATTTCGTAATAATCGTTTTTCGCCATGACAGTCTTTAAGACATCTTGATGCGGGTTGAGCCCTTATGGCTGAACCCTCGTGGTGGAGCAGAGCCCTTGGGGGCTGAACGAAGGAAAACCCGGCGAACCGGGCTTCCAAATAGTGATACGAATTGAACTTAGTCTAATTTGGCGAGCAGCGCCAATGGGCCCCACTCGCCAAGTTAAAATCCAGACTTAGTGTTAAAATCCAGACTTAGTGCTTTTTCTTATCGTCGTTGACTTCCTTGAAGTCCGCGTCGATCACATCATCTTTGTGCTCGTGCTCGGCCTCAGGTGCTGCCTCACCGGCAGCCTGCTGCGCCTTGTACATCGCCTCGCCCAATTTCATTGAAGCTTGAACGAGTTCCGTGGTGCGAGTCTTGATGGCTTCCAACTCACCTGCTTCGAGAGCGGATTTGAGTGCCGTAATGGCAGCTTCAATCGCTTCCTTCTCAGGTGCCGAAACCTTATCGCCGTATTCCACCAAGGATTTCTCCGTGGAATGGATCATGGCTTCGCCCTGATTTTTGGCATCCACAACTTCGCGGCGGGCCTTATCTTCAGCGGCATTCACTTCCGCATCCTTGACCATCTTTTCGATGTCTGCATCTGACAAACCGCCAGACGCCTGAATGCGAATTTGCTGTTCCTTATTGGTCGCCTTGTCCTTGGCGGTCACATTCACAATGCCGTTGGCATCGATATCGAAAATGACTTCAACCTGCGGCATGCCGCGTGGGGCTGGTGGCAGACCAACAAGATCGAACTGGCCGAGAATCTTGTTGTCGGCAGCCATTTCACGCTCGCCTTGGAAGACGCGAATGGTCACAGCTGTCTGATTGTCTTCCGCTGTCGAGAACACTTGGCTCTTCTTAGTCGGGATCGTTGTGTTGCGATCAATCAAACGTGTGAACACGCCACCCAAAGTCTCAATGCCCAGCGACAATGGTGTCACGTCGAGAAGCAGAACATCCTTCACATCGCCTTGCAGAACGCCGGCCTGAACAGCGGCGCCGATGGCAACCACTTCATCAGGATTGACGCCCTTATGGGGCTCTTTGCCAAAGAAGTTTTTGACGATTTCCTGAACCTTTGGCATGCGGGTCATACCGCCAACCAAAACAACTTCGCTGATCTCAGCGGCTGTGAGGCCCGCATCCTTGAGTGCCTTGCGGCAAGGCTCAATGGTGCGCTGAATGAGATCATCGACCAGGTTTTCAAACTTGGCGCGTGTCAGCTTCAAAGTCAGATGCTTTGGACCGCTGGCATCGGCTGTGATGTAGGGAAGGTTGATGTCGGTCTGCGTTGCAGATGACAATTCAATCTTTGCCTTTTCGGCCGCTTCCTTCAAACGCTGAAGGGCGAGCTTGTCTTTCTTAAGATCAATGCCGTTTTCTTTTTTGAACTCATCGGCAAGATATTCAACAAGGCGCATGTCGAAATCTTCACCGCCCAAGAACGTATCGCCGTTCGTGGACTTCACTTCGAACACACCATCGCCGATTTCCAAGATGGAAACGTCGAATGTGCCGCCGCCCAGATCGTAGACTGCAATGACGCCAGCGCCCTGCTTGTCCAAACCGTAAGCCAAAGCCGCAGCTGTTGGCTCGTTGATGATGCGCAAAACTTCGAGACCGGCAATCTTGCCAGCATCCTTAGTTGCCTGACGCTGGGCATCGTTGAAATAAGCAGGAACCGTGATGACAGCCTGCGTCACGGTCTGGCCCAAATAGGCCTCAGCCGTTTCCTTCATCTTCTGCAGCGTGAAGGCAGAAATTTGTGACGGCGAATATTGCTTGCCGTCAGCGCTCACCCAAGCGTCGCCATTGCCAGCCTTGATGATTGGATACGGCACCAGACCCATGTCCTTCTTGGTCATGGGATCTTCGAATGTGCGTCCGATCAAACGCTTGATGGCAAAGAACGTGCGCTCTGGGTTGGTCACACCCTGCCGCTTAGCGGGCTGACCCACGAGGCGCTCGCCATCATCCGTGAATGCAACGATGGACGGCGTGGTGCGCGCGCCCTCAGCATTTTCGATAACTTTTGGCGTTGAACCTTCCATAACGGCAACGCAGGAATTGGTGGTGCCGAGATCGATACCGATAACCTTAGCCATAATGTAATCCTTTTTCTGGTCGCAAGACCGCCGAACCCCGAAGCGATCCGGCTATGGGCGAAATTTTGGAGACCCTTGTGAGGTTTTCCTCGCCCGGCCCCCTATGCTGCAGAGATTGGTATTGTCTCCGCAGGCTGCAAGAGTGAGTTAAAGCGTAGCGGGTATATAGGTTCGCGAGTCTGCTGTCGCAAGGCGGCGTGGGCGTAGCCACCCGTGTTTATTGCCCCTACGAGATATTTTTACGGTTCGTCATTTCCAAAGACCTAACAGATTTGAGTTTCCAATGCGCCAAATGTCCCTGTTTCTCGCCCTTTTTCCGCTTTTTGGCACCATGGCCCAAGCCAAACCAACGCAGCGGCCAGCCCGCACTCCAGAAATCGTGGCACCCGGCCCAAATGGCATTTTGGACCGCCCGCTTGCGCGAAATGGCGTTGAGGGCACCATAAAAATAAAAAAAATGGGGCAGAGTCTTTTTATTGCCGAGCTGATTATTCCGGGCAGCAAAGCGTCCAACGCGACAACGGTCTGCAATGTGGCCATGCCCGGCCTGCCCCTGACCCTCCGCCCCGTGAGCAATCCAGCCGGGCTCGTCCGCTATCAGGCCGATTTCAAAGGCTGCCCCTTCACCTTGGACGTCCTCAACGGGGCCGCCCTTGTCAGTGCTGAGACGTGCGAAATTCAAGCCTCGACCTGTCGCATCGACCCCACCGGCCTATGGGGACCCTCGGCGACGAAGATTGATGCCAACGAAACATTCAAAAGAGAGCGGGATCGCGAGCGCGCCGAAGCGGCGGCCCGCTCCATGTTCAGCAAATTGCTCCATGTGATCAAAGACCCCGCACGCGTGCGCGAGATTGCCCGCGATCAGGCCAATTTTCCAGAACGCCGCGCCCAAATATGTGCCGATTATGATGGCGAACAACAGACCGGCTTTTGCTCAACCCGTATCAGCGAGGCGCGCGCCTTTGCGCTCAGTTCTGAATTTGCAAAAGCGGAGGCCGAGTTTGAGGCTACAGAAAAGGAAAAAACCGCCAAACGCGCCGCAGCAGCAGCCCGTAAGAAAACCGCCCAGCAAAAGAAACAGGCCGCGAAGCGATCACACTGACTGGGTTAAACCCGCTTCCCAACCCAAAATCGCCTGCTTGCGCGTCAGGCCCCAATGATAGCCCGTGAGCTTGGCCCCTTGGCCCAGCACACGATGGCAGGGCACCACAAAGGAGATCGGATTGCGCCCCACGGCCGCCCCCACGGCGCGCGCCGCTTTGGGCTGGCCCAATGTGCGCGCCACATCGCCATAAGTCGTTGCATGGCCTACCGGAATCCGCAGCAAGGTGTTCCACACGCGCACTTCAAAATCGCTGCCAATGAGCACAATGCGCAAGGGCTGATCGGCCTGCCATTGGCGCGCTTGAAACACGCGCGCGCTCAGCGCTGCAGTGCCCTCTTGATCGGCAACATAATCGGCCTTGGGCCAGCGGCGACGCATGTCAGCAAGGGCCGCGGCGCGATCATCCCCATCGACGAACCCTAACCCAGCAAGCCCCTGTGCCTTGGCGAGCACGAGAGCCTCACCAAAAGGCGAGGCATGAAAACCATAGGTGAACGCAATGCCCTGCCCACCTGCTTTATATTGACCGGGCGTCATGGATTCATGGGCCACAAACAAATCGTGCAGCCGACTAGAACCAGAGAGGCCAACCTCAAGCGCAGCATCCAAAACATTAGCGCTATCACGCAGCAAACGGCGCGCATGATCCAAGGTCAAAGCCTGCAAAAACCCTTTCGGCGTCAGGCCCGCCCAATGACGAAACAGATGATGCAGATGAGTGTCTGACAGGCCGACATGACGCGCAATGTCCTCCACCGAAGGCTGTGAGCGCCAATCTTGTGAAATGAACTCAATGGCGGCGCGCACATAATCATAATCACGGCCCTCAAAGGGCGACGAAAGAGTGAGCGTGGCGGCAGGATTGAGGGTGATCGGCGATGTCATGGAGCTAATGTGGGCGAGATGGCGGAAGATTGCCACCCGGTTTGTGTGGTGGGGGGATATGCATCCAATTTACGCGTCAATGTCGCGCGGATAAAGCGCCTCATAATCGCGCCCGCCATAGAAAATATTTGTGATTTCAACCACGTCCGTGACGCGATAGGTGATGACGGCAGAGCGTTCAAACGGAACCGTTCTTAAGCCCGGCTCAAGGTCATCTCTGGGTCTGCCACCAAACGGAGCCTCGCCAATTTTAGAGCATCGCTCCATCATTCGTTGCACAAAATGTTTCGCCACTGCGTGATTTTGGCTGACATCCGCAATGGCTTCATAGATGCGCTGAAGATCGAGAAGGGCTCCAGGCCGATAGGTGACGCTAGCGCGGCGCATCACGGAGGCTCTTTGCAGCAGCTGCCTCCATAAAGAGCCTCATCTGGGCTTCAGCGTCTTGTGCGCCGACACTGGGGCGGGGATCATCCAACGCATGCCTCACGCGGGCCCGAAGCGCCTCCATCCGTTCAGCATATTCCAAACGCTGACGCTGCCAGACACGGACCGCATCGCGCATAGCCTCGCTGGTGGTCGCAAATTCCCCTGCCGCCACGCTCTCGCGGATGGCACGCATCATGTCCGAGGTCATCGTGACGCTAACTTTTTCGGCTGTTTGCATCTGGGCACTCCTAGTCGGATAAAGTAGGATGAAATCCGACTTTTGACCAGAGCGATCCGGAAAAAATCACGAATACCGCGCGCCTCGCTTGGCCTGAGCCAGCCCTAAAGCCAGCTGATCGGCAAAGTCGGCGCGGGCTTGGCGGCCTAAAAAGCTAGCCACTTCAACGCGGTCTGCGCGCGAGACAACCGCCAGACGCTCCAGCCCGTCTTCCTCATGC
>CAIUDK010000282.1 GCA_903897875.1 uncultured Hyphomicrobiales bacterium | reverse complement strand
CTGGCGCTGGCGCGCGCCTATCGCGCAGCAAACCGCGAGGACGCAGCAGCCACGCTCGTCAAAACCGTGTGGCGCGAGTCGCTGGAATTGCCAATCGCCCCCGAGGCGATTCAAAAGGAATTCGCCCCCTATCTCACCCCCGCCGATCACAAGTTACGGGTGGATAAGCTGTTTTATAAAAACATGAACGCTCAAGCCCAGCGCATCGCGCCGCTGGCTGGCCCCGACATGCTGGCACTTAGCCTGACGCGTTTTGCGGTGGCGGCTCAAGGCGAGACGGCTTTGGCCAATGCGCCTGCGGCATGGAAAGACGACACTGGGATTTTGTTTGCCCGCATCAAAAAATTGCGCAGCGCAGATAAAATCACCGAAGCCGCCCAGCTGATGCTCACCGCACCGCGCGACGCGCAAACCCTTGTTGATCCTGACGAATGGTGGAGCGAACGCCGCCAAATCGCACGCAAATTGCTCGACATGAACAACGCCAAAGACGCCTATCGCGTCAGCGCCGAACATGTAGCCAGCAGCAATGAGGATCGACAAGAAGCAGAGTTTTTTGCAGGCTGGATTGCCTTGCGTTTTCTCAACGACGCAAAAACTGCGGCCACCCATTTTGCGCATGTGAGCGCTGTTGCCCGCACGCCTGTGTCGGTTGCGCGCGGTGCCTATTGGCAAGGCCGCGCCGCTGATGCGCTCGGCGATCACGCCGCCGCTGATGAATTTTGGCGCCAAGCCGCAGATCGCTCCAGCACGTATTATGGACAGCTCGCGCGCGGATTGCTTGGCGTGTCAGACGTTCCCATTCGCCGCCCCACGCAGGTTGCAACTGGCGAAGACATTGGTGAAGCCACGCGCATCATTGAAATATTGCAAGCCATCGGCGCGCGTGATCTCGCTTTGCCCTTGGTTGTTGATGCTGCCAAAAATTGGACCGACAGCGCACAACTTACGGCATTGGCAGGCGTTTTAATGCGCGCCAATGATGCACGTGCCACCTTGGCGCTGGGCAAAGCAGCCGGCCATCGCGGTATTGCGATTGACGAGGCCGCATGGCCCTTATTCGGCATTCCCGCCTATGAGCCATTGGCCAATTCTGCGCCCTCTGCGGTGGTCTATTCCATTGCAAGGCAAGAAAGCGCTTTTGATCCCAAGGCACAATCCAATGCTGGTGCCAAAGGCTTGATGCAAATGCTTGCCTCCACAGCCAAGGGCACAGCGCAACGCGCCCGTGTGCCGTTTGACGAAAAGCGCTTGCTAGATGATCCCGCTTTCAATGCTCAATTGGGCGCTGCCCATCTGGGTGATCTGATCAATGAACAGCGCGGCTCCATGCTGCTAACCTTTGCCGCCTATAATGCGGGCGGTCGCCGTGTGAAAGAATGGATTGCCGCCTATGGCGACCCACGCAACCCATCTGTTGATCCCATTGATTGGGTCGAGCGCATCCCCTTTAGTGAGACGCGCAATTATGTCCAACGCGTCTCAGAAAACCTCACGCTCTACCGCGCCCGGCTGGGCGAAGAGCGGCCCTTGCGGGTGGTTGAAGACCTGCGCGGCGCACCTCGACTTTAGGCGACTGCGAATAACCAAGACATGCCATCAGCTTCCGGCTAAATTGGGCCAGTTCAACGCGCGGATGAGTGAGGCCCCCAATGTCTGATATCGAAACCACAAGCCGGTTTTTCCAATCCGCAGATGGCCTCAAACTCCACATGCGCGACTATGGACATGCGACGGACAAGCCCACCATTGTCTGCCTACCCGGCCTCGCGCGCACGGCCGAAGACTTCCACCAGCTTGCCAATCACCTTGCCCACGACCGCCGCGTGTTAGCGCTCGACTATCGCGGCCGTGGCCTTTCGCAATACGATCCCGACTGGCGCAATTATAATCTAGGCGTTGAGAACGCCGATCTTCAGGCCGCACTGGCCGTTGCGGGCGTCAAGGACGCCATCTTCGTGGGCACATCGCGCGGTGGCCTCCATACAATGATGCTGGCCGCCGACAAGCCTGCCATGATCCGCGCCGCTGTGCTCAATGACATTGGCCCCGTGATTGAAATGACGGGGCTGGAGCGCATCCGCGCCTATGTAGGCAAGTTTCCCCCCATCACATCATGGAGCCAAGCCATTGGCCTGTTTAAGCTGGTAGCCGGCCGACAATTTCCAGCCCTCACAGACGAGGAATGGGAGGCCTATGCCCGTCTCACCCTCAAAGAAGAGAATGGGCTGCTGGTGCTGCGCTATGACCCGCAGCTGATGAACACGCTGCAGGGCCAAGACTTCCCCAATCCCCTGCCAGACATGTGGGCGCAGTTTGAAGCTATGCAGCACGCCCCAACCCTCGTGATCCGTGGGGAAACCTCAGATCTGCTCTCGCCCCAAACCGTCCATGAGATGGGCGAGCGCCACCCAAACTGCCAGAGCTTCGTGGTGCCCGGCCAAGGCCATGCGCCTTTGTTGCTGGACATGCCCACCATCACCCGAATCCAGACCTTTATTGAGGCAATTTAACCGGCCCCCAACCGTCCCTAAGGCTAAGCCAGCGAGTTTTGCCCGCCAAATGGCCCCAATTGTGGGAAGCTGACCGAATTGAACAGGACCGGCTTGCCAACCTTCGCTCGCTCATGCATATCAAGCCCAAGCATTGATGGTTCGTTTGAGCCGACGATGTTTGCGGAGACGTGACCGAGAGGCTGAAGGTACTCGTTTGCTAAATGAGCATACCAGGAATGGTATCGAGGGTTCGAATCCCTCCGTCTCCGCCAGATTACAATCACCCCAGCCACCAAAGTATTGATCGTCCAAGTGCTCTAAGCCTAGGGCACACATTGCTATGCATGACCCGTTGCAAGCCCCCACGACGCTCAGCTGGAGAGAGCTGAAAGCTGAAGTCCACGATGACCTTCGAATTTTAAACTTGGACCTTCGAATTTAAAACTTGAGTTTGTACTTCGTCATGGCGACGGTTTCAGTACGCTGTCCGACAACGTCTTGCACATTGATCCGTGTGCCAAAGCCAAAACCAACAACCTGGTCATGCACTAATTTGGTTATGTAGAAGGCTTGCACAGACACTTCAGGTGTTTGACTAAACAGTCACACCTCATAGTTTGCATATGTGACGCCCCAATGTTCCAGCGCCATGTGCACCGAGCACAGAATTAACATCGTTGACCCAACCCATTCTCGGGCTGATATGGGCATTGTCCCAATTATAAACATGCTCAAACAGCGAGCTCAACATGCGTGTTGCAAAGTGAACGAAGACAAGACTTGGGCTGACAAGATCACAAAGAGCAGCACCAGAGCCATCAGTAGTCAAAACACTCATGAAGGTTGATTGAATTCCATTGCTCGATCCCGTCAGGGCTGTGCCCGACGCAGTGGCCCTTTAACCTGCACCAAATATGGCCACCTGATCGCCCCACCAACTAGAGACGAAATTGGGAATACCCTAACAATCCATGGGCACAAATATCAGTCTAAAATTTGAATTTGAAGCAAAGCTCAGAACCACAACTGTAATATTTTATCTTATAACAGGTTACATTAAACATATTCTTGTATATCGAAAGCCATTAGCTTTCTACGAAGTATTCTATGTTAAATATTCTATATCTATTGCAATAAGCTAACTATAATAGTTGGTATGGAAATTGCTGATTAGCAAACACAGACATCCTCGGAAGCAAAGGCTGAGCAAAGACGATGAAGCCCGTGTTTATCTTCGATCTTGATGGCACGATTACACGCCTTGAATTGCTTCCGCTGATTGCACGCGAGCTTGGCATTGAATCGCTTATGGCTGAACTGACCGCCAAGACAATGGCTGGCCTGATCCCTTTCGATGAAAGCTTCAAGCATCGGGTCGACCTATTGAAATCCCTTCCCATCAAAGTCATCCGCGACATTTGCTCTTCTGTCCCACTCAACGAACAGCTCGTGGATTTTATGCGCCAGAACAGCGACAGCTGCGCCATCGCAACCGGAAATCTAGATGTATGGGTCGATGGGCTCGCAGAACAAATCGGTGTCCCTCTGTATTCATCAACAGCTCTCGCGAGCGACGGCTATATCCAAGGCATTAGCAAGATCATTCGTAAAGTTGATGTCTTAAGTCAGTTTTCAGACCGCCACATTGTTGCGGTTGGTG
>CAIUDK010000281.1 GCA_903897875.1 uncultured Hyphomicrobiales bacterium | reverse complement strand
CGCCACCTTCATCAGCGGGCCAGCGCGTGTGCCGGGGTTCGTCTGCACCCAGAATTCAATCCGGTCGATTCCCTCAGGCCCTGTTTGGGTGGGATCGGTATCGATCTGCGTCATAAAGCGCGCGCGCTCAAGCTTCAGCGGCGCAAGCTCGGCGTTCACATTATCATCCAGCTGCTGGGCGGCTGCCTTGCGGGCAAGCGACAACGCGGCAGCCAATTTTGCAAAGCGCGCCTCGGCTTTTTTCACGGCCTCAGCCAGCACCACAAGATGCGCCTCGCCAGCGTCGAGCGCGTGAAGATCGCCCTCAAACTTTGTGGCCAGCTGCGGCAATTGATCGCATGGCACAGAGAATTTTCTGGCAGCAGCGCGTAGCGCAAACAAACGCTCTTCGGTGCGCTCCAATTCGCGTGGATCAAATTGCGCATCGCGCAAAGCTTGATCGAGTGCTTGGGCTGCATTTTCCAAAGCTTCCACCGCAACATCGAGCGCTTTGGCAGAGGGTTCAATCAAAGCTGGCGCTTGGCTGGCGCGGCGTTCAAGACGGCGCAACACACCCAACAACATTGAGCCCGGCGCATTTTGTCCATGCAGCGCTTCATGCGCATCGCGCAATTCGCTGGTTACTTTTTCAGATTGCTGCATCAAGGTGCGCTTAGCGGCGAGCTCATTTTCTTCGCCGTTGTAGATCGCAAGCTTGGATAATTCGGCATGCGCATGGCGCAAATAATCTTGATCGGCGCGCGCTTTGGCAACGCGCTCTTCTTCGGCCAACAATTGCGCACGCGCCTCGCGCATCGCCTCATAGCCTTGGCGCACTTGGGCACATTCGCCCGTCAATCCACCAAACACATCAATGAGGGCGCGGTGCATCGCTGGCTCAACGAGCGCGCGATCATCATGCTGTCCGTGAATTTCAACAAGCGCTGCGCCCACTTTGCGCATGGTCTGAACGCTGACAGGCTGATCGTTGACGAAGGCGCGCGTGCGGCCATCGGCCATTTGCACGCGGCGCAAAATCAGATCGCCGTCGATATTGATGTCATTCTCTTGCGCCACAAGACAGGCTGGATGATCGAGCGGCAAATCAAACACTGCGCTCACTTGGCCTTGCGTTTGGCCTTGGCGCACAAGCGTTCCATCGCCACGCGCACCAAGAGCGAGAGAAAACGCATCAAGCAAAATAGATTTGCCAGCACCCGTCTCACCGGTCAGCACGGTCAAACCTGATCCAAGTTGCAGATCAAGCCTATCGATCAGGACGATGTCTCGGATCGAGAGCTGAATGAGCATAATGCGCGACCCGGCCTAACCGAGTCCAACCCGTTTGAAGGTCTTCGAAATCCATGATCCCGAATCTTCATTTGGGGCTAACCCGCCGCCCTTGAGCAGCTTATACGCATCTTGATACCATTGGCCGTCTGGATAATTGTGGCCAAGAACAGCCGCAGCTGTCTGTGCCTCTGGTGCAATGCCCAGACCCAGATAGGCCTCTGTCAAACGATACAACGCTTCTTCAGCGTGGCGTGTTGTCTGATATTTGGAAAGCACTTCACGGAAGCGATTGACCGCTGCTGTGTAGTTTTTCTTCTTCAGATAATAACGGCCAATTGCCATTTCTTTGCCAGCGACCTGATCGCGCGCAACTTGAATCTTATATTTCGCGTCGCCAACATATTCAGACTTGGGGTAACGCTCGATCAAAGATGTAAACGTCTGGAGTGCTTTTTCTGCGCGCTCTTGATCGCGCGAAATATCTGGCACCTGATTGTATTCCGACATGCCCACCAGATAGAGCGCATAGGCGGCTTCTTCTGTTGAGGGATACAGACCGACATAGCGATTACCATCAGCAATCGCGTCATCATATTGGCCGCCCTCGTAATGTGCGAAGGTCGACATCAACAGGCCCTTACGGGACCATTGCGAGAATGGATATTGCTTATCCAACTCACCAAATTTTGTGGCAGCGCCAGAATGATCACCCTTGCGCAGACGCGCGAGGCCCTGATCGTAGATGTCCTCAGCAGGAATGTCTGGGAGAAGCTTCGTCTCATACTTCTCGCCGCTGAAAATGTTCAGCGAGTCGAGTGTCGAACAGGCTGCCAATGGCGAAAGCAAAACAGCAGCGAGGAGCAGCCGGGATGGCACGGACCAAACGGCACGGGAAATTTGGGAAGGTGTCAAAATAAGCGAACCAGTCATCATGCTCGACGCTCGAAGAGATCAATTGGATAACCGGCGCAAGCAGCTCCGGAAACTCATAGGTTATGTACCGCATCAGAGCCCAGAAAGCCAATGCCCAGGCTATGCAGTCTGTGTGATCTTGGACTGGAAATTGTGGCAGCAAAAGGCCCTGAAAGGCGCAACCCTGACGAAAGCCAGATTAAGAGCCCTATTTCTTCGAATGAGGGCCTAAACGGCTATCAATTATGGTCAGGTGCGAAGGCTGCAACAGCCGCCATGCCCACTTCACGCGACACGGAAGCGCGCTGCGGAATTGATTCGACGATTTTGTAATTGCTCTTATCGGCGAACAAAGCGGCAAGCACGGCAACATTCATCTTATGGCCGCCGCAGAATGAGCGATAGCAGCCCAAGATGGGCGCGCCAGCCAAAGCCAGATCGCCGATAGCATCAAGGGTTTTATGGCGCACGAACTCATCAGCAAAGCGCAAGCCTTCTGGGTTCAAAATACGCTCACCATCAAGGGCAACCGTATTTTCAAGCGATGCACCCAATGCGAAGCCAGCCTTCCAGAGGCGCTCAACATCAGAGATAAAGCCGAATGTGCGGGCGCGGGAAATATCCTTGCGGAACACGCCGGGCTCAAGATCAACAATGCGCGCCTGACGACCAATGAGGTCAGAGGCAAAATCAATCTCAACTTCAAGGCGAAAGCCACTGGCGTGCGGGCGCAGCTCTGAAAAGGCGCGACCATGCTCAACACGAACTGGCTTGAGAACCTTGATATAACGGCGCGCAGCCGATTGCTGAACGAGACCAACATGATCAATCGCTTCAACGAATTCAGCAGCAGAACCGTCCATAATTGGAACTTCTGGGCCGTCAACTTCAACAACCACATTGTCGACGCCAAGACCTGAGAAGGCGGCCAGCAAATGTTCAACAGTCGACACACTGGCGTCGCTCTGATCGCCGATCACCGTGCACAATTCTGTCAGGGATACTTTGGACCATTTGGCCTCAATCAAACGCTCACGACCATCAGCGAGGCCAGTGCGGAGAAACACAATTCCAGAATTTACATCGGCGGGATGGAGAACCAAACGGGCTGGCGCATTAGAATGAACGCCTGCGCCTTTCAGCTCAATCCGTTCACGTATCGTCGTCTGTTTGCCAGCGGTCATGCCAGATCCGATCTTGTTTTCGGTGAGTGCTCAAAAGCCCCACCGCAGAATTGTCTATCAAGGAACTCTAAACTCACGGGCTCTGCCTTGATGTTGCCAGTTTGAAGATCCACTCTTCCCTCGCAGCACCGGGTCGCCCGGTCATTCCATCAGCTGGGCCGAATCTCGCTCTGCTGTTTGATGTTCTCAAAATACGCCCAGCTTCCCTCGGAGCCAAATCACTCTTTCTTACGCTCTGTTACAGCTTTATGAAGTTTGGCGCGAAATCGAAAACACTATGTAAATCAATACCTTAAGAAACGATTAAGGGCCCGACAGATGTCGAGCCCTTTGTTTTTGTTAAGCTTTTTGGTCTGGGGTCGATTTAGCTCGACTGGCGACGCAAAAAGGCTGGAATTTCAAGCTGTTCATCCTCGGAAGGACCGCGCGATGGCATACGTGCCTGCTGGCCCTCATAGCTTGACTGTGGACGCATTGGCGCTTGTGGGCGCTTGGCGAAATCACCATGAGGTGCCATCGGCTGGCGGGCCACAGGGGCCGGAGCCACTGGCTGCATTGGACGACGAACCTGCTCGTCCTGACGGCTCATGCCGAAAGTTGCGAGCCGATCAAGCAAGGTCCGGCGCTTAGTTTCTGGCGAAACTGGCGCAAACGAGGCTGGATCCATCTGGGCGCGCAATTGCTGCTGACCCGGCAACGGAAGATCATCAATCGTTGGCATGCGAGTTGGACGCATCGGAACTTCCGGAGCCGGTGGCACGAAAGGGCCAGCGTCTCGGTAGTCGACGGTGCGTACTGGCTCATCCTGCTGCTCAGGATAGGCCTGAGTCATAGGTGCCACTGGACGGATCTGCATGTCATGCAAACCAAGAGCCTGCTGAAGTCCGCTGATCGGAGCAGCCGGCTGCTGAACTGGCTGACGTGGAGCAACGGCTGCAGGAGCTGGTGCAAAAGTTGGCGCAGGTGCGTAGCTCGTTGCAGCAGCATAGCTGGTTGCAGGCGCAGCAGCATAAGTCGCTTGCGTATAAGTTGGAGCAACAGCCTCAGCCTGCGGGGCTTCTGGCTCGCTAACAACTGGCTGCTGAATGCGATTTGGAATCTGATTGACCTGAGCACGCAAGCGGTTGGCTGCCTCTGCAAGGCGACCTTCCATCTGCGTATCGCGCACGCCAGCGATTTGATCGAGGCCAGTGGCCACAACAGACACGCGCACAATGCCATCAAGGCTTGAGTCGAATGTTGCGCCCAGAATAATGTTGGCATCCTCATCCACTTCCTGACGGATGCGGCTGGCAGCTTCATCAACTTCATAAAGGGTCAGATCGTTGCCACCGGTGATCGAAATCAACAGGCCGCGTGCACCGCGCATCGAAACTTCGTCGAGCAATGGATTGGCGATGGCAGCTTCGGCTGCCAAGATTGCACGACGTTCGCCAGTGGCTTCGCCGGTGCCCATCATAGCCTTGCCCATATTGCGCATAATGGCGCGCACGTCGGCGAAGTCGAGGTT
>CAIUDK010000280.1 GCA_903897875.1 uncultured Hyphomicrobiales bacterium | reverse complement strand
CGATCTGCTTTATGTTGGCGCTCAAGGTTGCGCTGGCGGATCGCGGTTCGGCACCGACCTTGGTGTTCGATGAAATTGACACAGGCGTTGGTGGCGCTGTCGCTGATGCCATTGGCCAGCGTTTGGCGCGCCTTGCCGCAAAGGTTCAGGTGCTGGCCGTTACCCATGCGCCGCAAGTCGCTGCACGCGCTCTGGGCCATTTCCAAATTGCCAAGGATGCGCTCGATAAGAGTGACAGGGTTGCCACCCGCATTACGCCGCTGGCGGTGGATGCGCGCCGTGAAGAAATCGCCCGCATGCTGTCAGGTGCCAGTGTGACGGATGAAGCGCGCGCCGCGGCGGGGCGTTTGCTTGAGGCGGCTCATTAGGACCGCATTTCTGCAGCTCTTTTCTGTGCCGCTTGGGCGCGCTAGATAGGGACGATGAAAAAGCCACAGCCCGTCGAATCGCTCACCCCCCTCGAAGCTCGCGCCGAACATGCGCGTCTTGGGGATGAAATTGCTGAGCACGATAAGCATTATTACACCGCCGATGCGCCCGTTATTTCCGATGCCGACTATGACGCTTTGCGCCAGCGCTATGAGGCGATTGAGAAGGCGTTTCCGATTTTGGTCACCGCGCAATCGCGCTCAAAATTGGTGGGCGCTGCGCCATCTGAAAAATTTGCCAAAGTGCGCCATCGTGTGCCGATGTTGTCATTGGGCAATGTGTTTGCTGATGAAGATGCCCACGAGTTTGTCGAGCGTGTGCGCCGCTTTCTCGATTGGTCTGCCCAAACGCCCTTGGCCTTTACCGCCGAGCCTAAAATTGATGGCCTGTCTTGTTCGCTGCGCTATGAAAAAGGTGAGCTGATTGTCGCTGCCACCCGCGGTGATGGCGAAGAGGGCGAAGACGTCACCAAAAATGTGCGCACCATCAAGGAAATCCCGCATCATTTGCACGGTGCGCATGTGCCTGATGTGGTCGAAATAAGGGGCGAAATTTATATGCGCAAAGATGATTTTGCCGCTCTGAACGAGCGCCAAATCAGCGAAGGAAAGCCTGTGTTCGCCAACCCGCGCAATGCGGCTGCGGGCTCGTTGCGTCAATTGGATTCTCAAATCACAGCCTCGCGCCCCTTGCGCTTTTTTGCCTATGCATGGGGCGAGGTGAGCGGGCGTTTGGCTGATACGCAATTTGGCATGGTGGAAGCGTTCAAACATTTTGGCATGCCGACCAATGCATTGATGCGCCGCTGCGAGACTGTTGAAGACATGCTCGCGCATTATCACGCCATCGAAGATCAGCGCGCTAGCCTGCCATACGATATTGATGGCGTTGTTTATAAGGTTGATGATCTCACACTTCAGCAGCGTTTGGGTTTTGTGTCCCGCTCACCACGTTGGGCGGTGGCGCATAAGTTCCCCGCCGAACAAGCCACAACCATTTTGCGCGATATTGAAATTCAAGTCGGCCGCACAGGCGCGTTAACGCCGGTGGCCAAACTTGAGCCCGTGACTGTGGGCGGCGTTGTTGTGTCCAACGCCACTTTGCACAATGAAGATGAGATTGCGCGCAAGGACGTGCGCATTGGTGATACGGTGCGCATTCAGCGCGCGGGTGATGTGATTCCGCAAGTGTTGGGCCCCGTGCTCGACAAGCGCCCCGCTGGTGCCAAGCCCTATGTGTTTCCCGATCATTGCCCTGCGTGTGGTTCGGCTGCTCTGCGGGAGCTGGACGACAAGGGTGTGCCTGATGCAGCGCGCCGCTGCACGGGCGGTTTGATTTGCCCCGCCCAAGCGATGGAGCGGCTCAAATATTTTTGCTCACGCAATGCATTCGATATTGAAGGTCTTGGCGATCGACAGATTGAAATCTTCTATACAATGGGCCTTATCAAATCGCCCGCTGATATTTTTACGCTGGCAGAACGCGATCAAGCCTCGCCGCTTAAAAAACTCAAAAACATTGAAGGTTTTGGCGAAACCTCAGTCAGCAAGTTATTTGCCGCCATTGATGCGCGCAGGAGTGTGCCGCTCAATCGGTTTATTTTTGCACTTGGTATTCGCCATGTGGGGGAGACGAATGCGCGCCGCTTTGCGCGCCATTTTGGCGACTTCAATCACATGCGCACGATTGCGCGCGCTGCCAAAGATCCTGAGTCTGAGGCGCGCGCTGAGTTGAATGCCATCGAAGGCGTTGGTGATGTTGTGGCCGAAGCCGTCGCCGATTTCTTCGCCGAGCCGCACAATGAAGATGTGCTTGATGCTCTGCTCCAACAGGTGACGCCAGAGCCGATGGAAGCTGTTGTCAGCTCTAGTCCGGTTGCTGGCAAGACAGTGGTGTTCACTGGTGCGCTCGAGCGCATGACGCGCGAAGAAGCCAAAGCACAGGCCGAGCGGTTAGGCGCCAAAGTGTCTGGCTCTGTGTCGAAGAAAACCGATCTCGTTGTCGCAGGCCCGGGTGCAGGATCGAAACTCGATAAGGCCCGCGAGTTTAACATTGAGATCATCAGCGAAGATGATTGGCTGGCAAGGGTTGCGCCCTAAACAGTAATCTTCTTCGTTGCGGCCTTCAGCCATGCCAATGTTTTTGCATCGACCAAGGGTGTGAGAATCTTGCGCACATTGGCGTGATAATCGTTCAGCCAACGCAAATCTGCTTCGCTCAAAAGATGCGCGGCGATGAGGCGTTGATCGATGGGGGCGAGTGTCAATGTTTGAAAGCCCAGCATCGGACGTGTGGCGCCCAGAATGTCGCGTGGTTCAACGACGATGAGATTCTCAATCCGAATTCCAAACGCGTCAGGCTTATAAAATGCCGGTTCGTTGGACAGGATCATACCAACATCAAGTGTGCATGAGCCAAACTTTGAAATGCGCTGCGGGCCTTCATGCACTGACAGATAAGAGCCAACACCGTGGCCTGTGCCATGATCGAAATCGAGGCCAACTTCCCACAAAGCCACGCGCGCAAAGGCGTCAATCTGTGCGCCATTGGTGCCTAGTGGAAACACCAAACGCGAAATCGCAATATGGCCCTTAAGCACGCGCGTAAAACGATCGCGCATTTCAGCGGTGGGTTTACCAATCGCGATTGTGCGCGTGACGTCTGTTGTGCCGTCTTCATATTGTGCGCCGGAATCGACCAAATACAGGCCCTTGCCCAAGGTCAGATTGCTGGCCTCTGTCACGCGATAATGTGGGCTTGCGCCATTGGGGCCAAAGCCAGAAATGGTGGGGAAGGACACGTCCTTCAATTTCTTTGTGGCGCGCCGAAATGTTTCTAATGCTTGGGCTGCTTCAATCTCGGAGAGTTTGCCGCCGGGTGCGGCGTCATCAAGCCAAGCCAAAAAGCTTGTGAGTGCTGCGCCATCGCGAATGTGGGCTGCAACAGCACCGCGCAATTCCGCTTTGTTCTTGCGTGCTTTCAACAGTGTGATGGGATCGGCCAAGAGTGTGGGCTGTCCACCGGCCTGTTCAAACGTTTGCACAAGCTTGCTGGCAACGCTCGCCTGATCAAACGCAACGCTCTGTTTGGTGCGCGCCAGTGTGACGAGATCGGACAACAGATCTTGCGGCAGATGCAAGGAAATGTTTTCGCTCAGCTCAGCATGGACTTTGTCATCGAGCTTGGCATCATCAATATAAAGACGCGGTTCGCCGTTCTTCAAAATCAACGCATAGGCCAGAGCAATGGGCGTGTGGGCCACATCATGGCCGCGAATGTTGAATGTCCATGCCAGATTATGCGGATCGCTGATGAGGAGAGCATCAGTCTTAAAACTCTCGCGAATGCGAGCGAGTTTTTTGTCGCTGGCCTCGCCAGCTAGGCGCGCTGGGTGAATGTGAATCGGCGCGCAAGGTGGCTGCGGACGATCGGTCCAAATCGCATCAACGGGATTTGAGTCGAGTGCCACCAATGTTGCGCCAGCTGCCGCTGCGCTTGTGCGATAGCGCGCAAGCTGTTGTGGCGTCACCAGCCATGGATCAAAACCAAAACGCGCATTGCGAGGCAGGTTGCTCTCAAGCCAACGCTCGGGCGTAATCTCAGACACGTCGAGTGGCTCGAATGTTTCTGCATCAACTTGCTGTCGCACTTGCAGCGTATAGCGCCCATCAACAAAAACGGCGGCGCGATCTTTCAAAACAATCGCAAGCCCTGCTGAGCCAGTAAAACCCGTCAGCCATGCAAGACGTTCGCAACAGGCGGGAACATATTCGTTCTGATATTCATCGGCGCGCGGAATCATAAAGCCATCAACCTTTAAGCGGTGAAGCTCAGCACGCAAGGCGGCAACGCGTGCAGCACCATGTGTGGGATCGGCGGAATCGGTGAAGGATTGGAAGTGGCTTTCAAACATGGGCGCAGACTAATGCCTGTATCGTTGCGCTGCAATCACCAAACCATTGGTCTAGGGGATGATCCACCAGAGCGCAGCAAAAGTGTGGCCCAACCTTCGATGTCTAACCGCTTGGATAAAGCCAGACCTTGCGCACCATAGGCCGCTAAAACGCCCGGCACATCACGCGCCAACAAGCCCGACACGATGATGTCAGCGCCGGGGCCAGCCACCTTTGCGATGGAGGGTGCGAGCTGACGCAAGGGCTTGGCGAGGATGTTGGCAAAAATCAAATCATATGGCCCGCCAGAGCGCAGTGTGGGATGTTCAAGGCCGGGGGCCACAACAGGGCGCACCCAAGCCGCTGCGCCATTGAGCGCCGCATTGGAGGCGGCCGCGACGACAGCAATCGGATCAATATCGCCAGACGCCACAGGGCGGCGTAAATAGCGCGCGGTGGCCAGCGCCAACACGCCAGTGCCAGTGCCTACATCGAGCACGTTGCGCGGACGGCGTTGTTTCAAAATCATATCGAGCATCAGCAAGCAGCCGCGCGTCGTACCGTGATGGCCGGTGCCAAAGGCAAGCGCTGCTTCGATTTCCAGCGCGATGTCATTGGTGCGTACATGATGGCGATCATGCGAGCCATGCACCAGAAAGCGCCCGGCGCGCACAGGCACCAGACCATCCAACGCGCTAGCAACCCAATTGCGCTCTGCCACAAGGCCAAAGGTGACTTCGGCCGCAACCTCTTTGCCCGCCACCACGGCGACAAGATCGCGGATAGCGTCATGGTCGGGCTCGTCAGCGAAGAACACTTCCACGATCCACGGGCCAGTGTTCCAATCATCCGTCGAGGGCGTCTCCTCAAAAGCAGCCGCCGCCGTCTCTGCTGGGTCGAATGTTTCGACAAACAGATCAGCGATGGAGAGTGCTTCTTCTTGCGAGCACTTCAGGCGCATCAGATGCGCGGCATTGTTTGGGGGCAGACCTTCAAGCATGGGGTTCATGTAGCATGATTGTGTTTTCAAGGCCATTGTGATGCGGCATCCGGCCTAATTTTCTGCCCGAGCGTTATGGTTAATCAAATATTAATCGGCTTGGCTTTGAATGGCCCCATTCAGCGTTAGACCGACTCGTTATTTTCAACGGCCCTTATTTTAGATTAGGTGATTGAATGTCCATCAATTGTGATGTGCTGGTGATTGGCGCAGGGCCGGCAGGTTTGACCGCGGCGTATCAACTGACCAAAGCCAACAAAAGCGTGTTTGTGATCGAGCAAGATCCCAATGCAGTGGGTGGTATCAGCCGCACGGTCAATTATAAGAATTATTTGTTCGACATTGGTGGTCATCGGTTCTTTTCAAAATCACGCGAAGTGGTTGAGCTGTGGGACGAGATATTGCCTGATGGCTTTATCGAACGGCCACGCCTGTCGCGTATTTTCTATGGTGATAAATTCTATTCCTATCCGCTCAACGGCTTTGAGGCTTTGCGCAATTTGGGCCTGATTGAGAGCGCGCGCTGCATGCTCTCTTATGCCTATGCACAGCTGCGCCCGATACCCGATCCCAAATCCTTTCACCAATGGGTGCGCAATCAATTTGGTGAACGGCTGTTTTCTATCTTTTTCAAAACCTACACTGAAAAAGTCTGGGGCATGTCGTGCGATGATATTTCGGCTGATTGGGCAGCGCAGCGCATTAAGGGCTTGAGCCTTGGCAGTGCTGTCTGGAATTCGCTCACCCGCGCTTTTCGTCGTCCGCAAAATCGGCGTGTCGGTGATCCTGTAATCAAGACATTGATTGAATCGTTTCGTTACCCCTCACGCGGTCCCGGCATGCTGTGGGATGCGTGCGCGCAAAAGATCAAAGCGCAAGGCGGCACGATTTGCATGGGCCATAAATTGGCATCGCTCCGGTGGGATGAGGCGGCGCAGATTTGGCATATTCAAGCCACCAAGAGTGATGGCAGTGTGCAGGCTTTTACTGCGCGTGATGTCATCTCGTCAGCGCCCATTACGGAGCTGTCGGCAACGCTTGAGCCAACACCGATCAGCCGCTTGCATGCGCGCGATTTGAAATATCGTGACTTCCTCACCGTGGCCTTGATTGCGCGCAGTAGCGCCGATTTCCCTGATAATTGGGTCTATATTCACGATCCATCCGTCCAGGTGGGACGCGTGCAAAACTTTCGCTCATGGTCGCCAGCTATGGTGCCTGATGCTGAGATGACGTGTTTGGGCTTGGAATATTTTTGCTTTGAAGGCGATGGTCTTTGGACATCAAGCGATGAAGATCTCATCGCGCTGGCCAAACGCGAGATCAATCAGATTGGGTTGATATCGGCTGACGATGTTGTTGATGCGTGCGTTGTGCGTCAACCAAAAGCCTATCCAGTTTATGATGATGCCTATCGTTGGAATGTGGATATGGTGCGCCGCGATTTGGCCATGCATTATCCGCATCTGCATTTGGTGGGCCGCAATGGCATGCACAAATATAACAATCAAGATCACGCCATGATGACGTCGATGCTTACGGTGCGCAATATTTTGGCGGGCCAAGAGCTCTATGATGTGTGGAACGTGAATGAAGATGCCGAATATCACGAAGGTGGTGAATCGGGCGTGCAAGAAGCGCTGAAGAGCGAAAGATTGGTGCCGCGCAAGATTGCGTGATGTCTTGAATGTGTCGCAAGCCTATGGCTGGCGACACATAAAATCCCCACCTAAATCGGTGACACAAAACTCTCCAACACCATCTTGCGCCCAGCCTTATCGAAATCAACTGTGAGCTTGTTGCCGTCCACAGCACTGATGGTGCCGTTGCCAAATTTCTGGTGGAAGATGCGTGTGCCTGTTGTGATGCCGCCCTTGCTGGAGGACACGCCAACGATCTGGCCTTCGATAATTTTAGGCGCAGCGCTGGCTTTGCTACGGTTTTGTTGTGCGCGCTGCCAGCCCGGTGTGTCGTAGGTGGATGTGAATGTGTCCATATTGGCAAAGCGTGATTGCGCATAGCCGCCGTAATTGCTCTGCGAAGACTCCACCACTTCCACATGCGCTTCGGGCAATTCTTCGATAAAGCGCGATGGTATTGTTGTTTGCCAGAGGCCGTGGATGCGTCGGTTTGTGGCAAAGAATATGCGCGCGCGGCGTTTGGCGCGTGTCAAGCCCACATAGGCGAGGCGGCGTTCTTCTTCCAAACCTGCGCGGCCACTTTCGTCGAGCGAGCGTTGGTGTGGAAACAGTCCTTCTTCCCAACCGGGCAGATAGACATTTTCAAACTCAAGACCTTTGGCCGCATGCAGCGTCATAATCGACACGCGCTCGCCGCCGTCTTTTTTGTCGGAATCCATCACCAAAGACACGTGCTCTAAAAAGCCGCCCAGATCAGGGAAATCTTCCATGGAGCGGACGAGTTCTTTGAGGTTATCAAGACGGCCAGCGGCATCTGGCGAGCGGTCGTTTTGCCACATGTCGGTATAGCCAGATTCCTCCAACACCGTTTGCGCCAATTCGTGATGGGCTGTGGTGTCGATCATCGAAGCCCAGCGGCTAAATTCGCCCAACAGGCCGCGCAGAGTTTGGCGCTGTTTGGGTTTGAGTTCTTCGGTTTCAACGAGCGTGCTTGCGGCCTGCATCAAAGGAATGCGCGCGCTGCGGGCGTAGTCGTGCAAGATTTGCAGCGTGGCATCACCAAGTCCGCGCTTGGGCACATTCACAATGCGCTCAAAGGCCAGATCATCAGCAGGTTGCGCCACGCAGCGCAGATAGGCCAGCGCATCTCGAATTTCAGCGCGCTCATAAAAGCGCGGGCCGCCGATGACTTTATAGGGCAGACCAAGCGTGATGAAGCGTTCTTCAAACTCACGCATCTGGAATGAGGCACGCACAAGAATGGCGACCTCGTCCAAGGATTGCTTGTTACGCTGCAATTGTTCGATGTCTTCGCCAATGGTGCGGGCTTCTTCTTCCGAATCCCATACGCCTGTGACGCTCGGCTTTTCGCCCAATTCGTCATCGGTAAAGAGCGTCTTGCCCAACCGTCCCGTGTTGTGCGCAATCAGATGGGCGGCGGCACCTAGAATGTGTCCCGTCGAGCGATAGTTGCGCTCAAGGCGAATGACCTTTGCGCCGGGAAAATCTTTTTCAAAGCGCAGAATATTGTCTACTTCCGCGCCGCGCCAACCGTAGATGGATTGGTCGTCATCGCCCACGCAGCACACATTGTGGCGACCTTGCGCAAGCAGGCGCAGCCACAAATATTGCACGGTGTTGGTGTCTTGATACTCATCCACCAGCATATAGCGGAAGCGGTCTTGATATTGTTTGAGCACGTCGGGATTGTCGCGCAACAGGCGCAGACATTCCAACAAGAGATCGCCAAAATCGGCAGCGTTGAGAATTTTCAAACGCTCTTGATAGAGCGCATAAAGCTTGCCGCCCTTGCCATTGGCAAAGGCTGCGGCTTCGCCAGCCGACACATTTGCGGGCAACAGGCCGCGGTTTTTCCAATTGTCGATTTGGTGGGCGAGTGCGCGGGCAGGCCAGCGCTTGTCATCAATATCTTCGGCTTTGATGATTTGCTTGAGCAGACGAATCTGGTCGTCGGTGTCCAGAATGGTAAAGCCAGATTTCAGTCCAACCAATTCAGCATGACGGCGCAAAATTTTGGTGCTGATGGCGTGGAATGTGCCAAGCCATGGCATGCCCTCGGCCGCCGGGCCAACCAACATGGCGACGCGCTCTTTCATTTCGCGCGCGGCTTTGTTGGTGAAGGTTACGGCCAGAATGTCTTGAGCGCGTGCCCGGTTGGTTGCCAGAATATGGGCGATGCGTGTGGTCAGCACACGCGTTTTGCCAGTGCCTGCACCCGCCAACACAAGAACCGGACCGTCGATGCTTTCAACAGCATCGCGTTGTTCTGTGTTGAGTCCGTCAAGATAGCGCGTGGCGCCCATGCTCGCTTGCGCACGCGCAGCCAATCCGCCCGCGCGCGGCACATAAACGCCAAGCTCGTTATCAGGTGGATCTAGCGAAAACGGATCGGACACGCGGGGGATACTCCAGGGGCAGTGAGGGCTGCAACGAATCAGCTGCGCTTAATGTGGGGCGGTAAGGCCCATAAGTCGACCAAACGGCCAGCCGTGCCTCTGATAGCACCTTGAAGCAGTGGAACAAATTTTAAATCTTGGGTGGCACTTTTGGCTCAGGTGCGGGCTCAGGGATAGGCGCGGGTTTGGGCGTAACCGGGCGGCAGATGGGTGCCTCTGGCACACAAGCAATGCCCGGCGTCGAACATTGCGGGGTGCCAGCGGCATTCCGGGCGCAGATTTGGCAGGCATTGGTCCATTCAGCACAGTCGGGATGGGCAAGCCCCCAGCCTTCCAAAGTGAAGTCTGAGTTGGGGCTGGTCTCGGCGGCAAGCTCAATATTGGGCCAAGGGTCTGCGGCCCTGCTAAGGCTGGGGCAAAGGGCGAGGGAAAAGAGCATAAAAAAGGCGAAGATTGATTTCATGAATCTCTGACTTTGGATGTAGCGTAGCAGGAAGGTCGTGACCTTTGGAGCCACGCTACGTTAAGGGTATATTCCGCTTTCACATCTCTAAAATGTTGAACTCGTGCGCGATACACTGACAGTCTTGGCCACAGCCCTCATCGCGCTTCTCACCGTTGCGTTGGTGGGTCCCTATTTAATGGATTGGACGAGCCACCGCAAAACAATTGAGGCGGAGCTTTCGGCTGCCACCGGCACACAGATTGTGACCAGCGGTTCTATCGACATCAAGCTTCTGCCCATCCCCACTTTGGTGATCGAACATTTGGAAGCGGGCGGCACATCCACCGCGCCTGTTGTGACGATGGAAGATGTGCATCTGGAAGCCGCCATTGCGCCTTTGCTGCGTGGTGAGTTGCGCTTCATCGAAGCCAATGTGCAGCACCCGCGTGTGCGCATTGTGTTGAATGATGATGGCGGCATGGAATGGCCGCAAAATTTGGGCAATCTGCCGCTGATTCAATTTGAGCGCATGTCGATCCGCGACGCGGCCGTTGAAATCAGCAACAAAGCCGCCACTTGGCAGCGCTTCATTGGCCCTATTGATTTGGATGCGGAGGCTGGTTCGTTGAGCGGCCCGTTCAAGGGCAGTGGCACGATTGCTGGTGCAGGCTCGCAGCGCATAGGTTTTCGCTTCAACACGGCTGTGATGGAAGGCGATCGTCTGCGCGGTAAATTCATCGTTGATGCGGATGGTGAACAGCCCAAGATTGATTTGGATGGCGCGCTGGTGATCACGCGCGGCGGTCAAACACATATCGATTATGAAGGTGCAGCGGCTTTGGTGGGCATGCGCAAAGGCGTCGCATGGAGGGCAAATGGCACTGTGCACGCAGATAGCGAGGGCGTGCAATTTGAGCCGCTCAATCTGCGGCTTGGTCAGGACGATATTGGCACTTTGCTCACCGGGTCAGCGCGGTTTGGCTTTGGTGCAGAACCGCATTTTGATGTGTCGCTGGGCGCTAAGCAATTTGAGCTAGATCGATTGTTGCCTCAGTCAGTCAAGGATGAACCTGCCGCGCAAAAGTTCTCCAATGCTGTGCGAGATTGGGTGG
>CAIUDK010000279.1 GCA_903897875.1 uncultured Hyphomicrobiales bacterium | reverse complement strand
CGCCACAAAGGACACAACCTCCTCATGCTTTTTGGTGACGCCATCAACGCCCATCGTCACATTGTCCCACCATTGCTGCTGCAACAGAAAACTTTGGTGATACAAATTATAGGGCCATTGTTGCCAAGCTGGATCACTGAAGCGACGATCTTGCGGCAAGGGTGAGATGCAAATGTCATCTGACGTTTGGCCCGACTTAGGCTTGAGCGCACAATGCAGAGCGTAATTGATAAGGCGATACCATTTTCTATGTGCCTTGCCATAGATCAACGTCTGCTTGCCCGGCGACAACAGCAGATGCACAGCCCAATCAGAATGGGCTTCAGCTAAAGCCACCGGCGAAAGCCCAGCCGTTAATCGCGCCACCGATGAATGCACCACACGATCAATCGTAATCGCCAATTGATCGAGCGGATCTATCTCTTCCTTTTCCGGCATCTGGGTGGAACTTGTCATGCGCACAGTCTGATTATGATTATGGACCATGCTGACAACGCTCAAGAGAGCGATGAAGGTTCCTTAGACAAGCAAACATTGCTATAGCTTGGTGATCAAGAGAGGCGACCTGTTCATGCATGCTCACTCCAAGGCCACCAAAGACAATCTTTGGACATCGCTCCAAAAACTCTTGTCTCTGCCCTCAAAAGAGCAGCAAAAAGACACTCACCATTCTTCCTTGTGCGAGTTGAATCTTGATACGGCGCGCATGCCAATCGGTGATTTGTTAGAACAACTCACCGGCACGCCAGACGGCCTCACATCATCGCAAGCGTCCCAAAGACTGGCACTCATTGGCCCCAATAAAATCGCGTCTGAAAAAGAACAGAGTATTTTTCAAGAGCTTTTAGAGCGCGCCAAAAATCCACTCAACGCGCTCCTTTTGACCCTTGCAATTATTTCTTGGATTACCGGCGACGCTCGCGCTGCCCTTGTGATTTGCATCATGATTGTGCTGAGCATTACGCTCGCCTTCATTCAAGAACACAATTCCAATCAGGCCGCCAAAAAACTACGCGCCATGGTCAAGACCAAGGCGAGCGTCAGCCGCCAGATCAATGGCGTTTCGCAAACCATCGAAATACCTGTCGATGAATTGGTGCCCGGCGACATCGTGCATATCTCGGCTGGAGACCTCGTGCCCGCTGACATGCGGCTCATCAAATCCAAGACGCTCTACGTCAATCAATCGGCGTTAACCGGCGAGTCTTTACCCGTTGATAAATCCGATACTGAACTGCCAACGGATAAGAACGATCCGTTCGACTACGCCAATATTTGCTTTATGGGCAGCAGTGTTTTGAGCGGCATGGCCACCGGCGTTATCATGCGCACGGGTGCGGATACGTATTTTGGCAAGCTCGCGCAATCCATCACCGGCGAGCGCGTTTTGACGAGTTTTGATCGCGGCGTGACGCGCTTCACTTGGATGATTTTAACGCTCATCTGCATCATGGTTCCCGCCGTCTTCTTCATCAATGGCTTCACAAAAGGCGATTGGTTGGAAGCGCTTTTGTTCGCCATTGCTGTTGGCGTCGGCCTCACGCCCGAAATGCTGCCAATGATTGTCACCGTCAATCTGGCCAAGGGTGCCATGGCGATGGCGCGCCAAAAGGTGATTGTAAAACGCCTCAACGCCATTCAAAATTTTGGCGCCATCGATGTCTTGTGCACCGACAAAACCGGCACACTCACGCAAGATCATATCATTCTACAATATCATCTGGATTTTGAGGGCGAGGAATCCGACCGCGTTTTGGAATATGCCTATCTCAACAGCTACCATCAATCGGGCCTCAAAAACTTGCTTGATGAAGCTGTTTTGACGCATGTGAACCGCCCCGAACATGTCGGCCATATTGCGGCCTTCACGAAGGTGGATGAGATTCCCTTCGACTTCCAACGTCGGCGCATGTCAGTTGCTTTGCAGCGCCCTGATGGCGCGCATCTCATGATTACCAAGGGCGCAGTCGAAGAAGTGCTTGGCATTTGCGACCAATATGTTTTGGGTGCGGAGGGCGGCAAACTCGACGCAAAGCATATCGAAGATGCCAAGCGAGAGATGGAAAAGCTCAATTCCGAAGGCTTTCGCGTCGTCGCCGTCGCCTTCAAGGAATTCACCTCGCATCCCGCCAGCTATAGCGTTGAAGACGAAAGCGGCCTTACATTACTCGGCTACATTTCCTTCCTCGATCCACCAAAAGAATCCGCCAATTCTGCCATCGAAATGCTCGGCCGCTATGGCGTGCAGGTCAAAATTCTCACTGGCGATAATGATGTCATCACGCGCACCATTTGTCGGCAGGTGGGACTGAAGGTAGATCGCATCATTATGGGCCATGAGCTGGATTCTATGTCCGATGCCGATCTGGGGCTGGCGGCTGAGCAGGTGTCGGTCTTCGCAAAAGTGTCGCCCGCGCAAAAAGCGCGCGTGATTGAGGCGCTCCATTCGCGTGGTCATGTGGTTGGCTTTTTGGGCGATGGCATCAATGACAGCCCCGCATTAAAGGCCGCCGATGTTGGCATTTCCGTTGATACGGCAGTCGATATAGCCAAGGAATCGGCTGATATTATCTTGATGGAAAAGAGCCTGAACATTTTGGGCGAAGGCGTGATTGAGGGCCGCAAAGTATTTGGCAATATCGTCAAATACATCAAAATGGGTGCCAGCTCTAATTTTGGAAATATGTTCAGCGTTCTGGGCGCCAGTATTTTCTTGCCGTTTCTGCCCATGCAGCCCATTCAAGTGCTCACCAATAATTTGCTCTATGATTTCTCTCAAACGACAATCCCAACGGACTTTGTCGATCAAGAATATCTCATGGTTCCACGCCAATGGAATATCGATAATCTCACGCGCTTTGTCTTGGTGATCGGCCCCATCAGCTCCATCTTCGATTATCTGACATTTTTTATGATGCTCTATATTTTCGATGCGTGGGACAGACCGGGTCTTTTCCAAGCGGGCTGGTTTGTGGAATCACTCATCACGCAAACGCTCATCATCCACATCATTCGCACCGCGCGGATTCCGTTTTTCGAAAGTCGCGCCAGCGTGCCGCTCATCCTCACCACCGTGGCCATTGTCACCATCGGGGCCACCATTCCCTATACGTTCATCGGAACGGCACTGGGCTTCCAGCCGCTACCGTGGGCCTATTGGCCGCTCCTGGTGCTGATGATGACGGCCTATGCCGTCATGACGCATTTTGCCAAGACGTGGTTCATCAAGCGCTGGGGCATGTAGCGCCCCAATCTAGTGCCTATTGCCAAGGCGGTAATTTTGATTGTTGCACTAAACGCAACAGACAAACGTGAAATATGGGGATTATCGTTTTGGCGGAAACGGTTAGCTTGGGCCTATCCTTCACAAGTCGAAAGACCATTCAAAATGTCCACCGTTCTCGTTATCACCAGCAGCGCTCTGTCCGAGGCTTCCGTTTCAAACGAATTGGCACAGGCTGCTATCAACCACCTGCGCGCCGCCGATCCAAAATTGCGCGTTATTGCCCGTGATGTTGGCACCAACCCAATTCCGCATCTCAATGCAGATTCCACCACAGCCTTGCGCGGTGAGCCTTCCAATGACGCCCAGCTCGCCGCCCGGG